>CAMZFJ010000005.1 GCA_947306025.1 uncultured Fibrobacter sp. | reverse complement strand
ATGCCAACAGCGCCTTGCGAGCCACCGACAATGAAAACAGCCTTGCGACCTTCACGGTATTCAATCGGACGAGCCAAAGAATCAGCAGAAGGCAAGTCGCGAATCGGGTTTCCCAAAATGCGAGTTTTTTCAATCGGGAAACCCTTCATCGCTTCTTCGGAAGTGACAAAGACCGTCTTTGCATAACGCGCACCAACTTTATTTGCAATACCAGCAACGGCGTTCTGTTCCTGCAAATAAACCGGGATGCCCATAGAGCCTGCGGCAAGCACAATCGGGAGCGACACATAGCCACCCGTCGCCACCGACAATGAATACAGCCTTGCGACCTTCACGGTATTCAACCGGACGAGCCAAAGAATCAGCAGAAGGCAAGTCTCGAATCGGGTTACCCAGAATACGCGTTTTTTCAATCGGGAATCCCTTCATCGCTTCTTCAGAAGTGACAAAGACCGTTTTTGCATAACGAGCACCAACCTTGTTTGCAATACCGGCAACGGCGTTCTGTTCCTGCAAATAGACCGGGATGCCCATAGAACCTGCCGCAAGCACAATCGGGAGCGACACATAGCCACCCGTCGCCACGACAACATCCGGGTTCACCTTCTTCACGACGCTCTTTGCACGAATGAGCGACTTCGAAAGCTTAAACGGGAGCGCCAAATTTTTGAGGAACGGTCCACGATGCAGAGGGACGGCCGAGATATACTCATACGGCCAATCCTTCGCCACAAGGCGTTCTTCCATGGCATCCTTGCGGCCTGCAAAAGTAATATCCGTAACACCCATCTTCTTTAAACTCTCGGCAATTGCCACTGCCGGGAATATGTGGCCACCAGTGCCACCGCAAACAAAGAGGAACTTTTTCATATCGAACTCCTTCTTGTCCTAAAATTCATGTACGAACCCGTGTCGAACGAAACATTGTTGCTTATATAAGGTTCACGAATGCTCTTTCCACTCGTCGGGCGCGAAATATTCAACAAAATTCCAATAAAAGCTGCCGTAACCATCAAGTTCGTTCCGCCATAGCTAATAAACGGAAGCGGTTGACCGGTCGCCGGAATAAGCCTTACGCAAACGCAAATGTGAATCACGAAATTCATGAACACCGAAGTCGTAAGCGCTACAGCCAAATACCTGCCAAATCGAGTCGTCGAAGACCTTGCAATGTTGTAACCCTGCGAGAACAAAATCGCAAAAGCAAGCAAGACCAGGAACGTACCCACAAATCCAAATTCTTCGCCAATCACGGCGTACACAACGTCTTTATGCGCTTCGGGCAAGTAACCGAGTTTCTGTTCGCCCATGCCAATCCCCGTGCCAAACAAGCCGCCATTTCCGAGCGCTTCAAGAGCATGATCTACCTGGTACTGCGAATTTTTCATGGCACCATCGTTAGAGAAAAACGCAAGGATGCGCTGGCGGGTATGCGACTTGCAAAGCATCGCGACAATTCCCATCGGCACGCTCACCAAAACGCCCAAGCCCACGTACTTGTAGTTTGCGCCCGCAATCATAAGCAGCACAAGCAACAACGTGCAGAACATGATAAACATCGAGTAGTTCGGCTGGCTCAAGAGCAAAACTGCAGAAATCCCTAAAGGAATCGCCGGCTGGACAATCGAACACTTGATCGATTTGATTTCATCGCCCGCATCCGAAAGTTTCGAGCAAATCCAAATGATAAATGCAAACTTCAAAATCTCGGACGGCTGAATACCAAAGATCCAACGAGAAGCACCCTTCGTCGCTACACCCGAAATGGTCGCCGCCAACGTGAGCACGGCACCAAAGCCAAAGATATAGCGAGCAAGGACTTTCCACAACGCATAATCAATCTTGCAGAACACCGCCAAAATCACAACCGAGGCAAAAACCTTGGTCAAGTGCGACATCAAGTAATGTTCCGGAGACAAATTCTTCGAAGAGGCCACAGGCGCAGATGCGGAATAGATAATAGCTACGCCAAAGCACATTAATATTAATGTGACAAACAGCAAAAGCTTGTTTATTCCTTGTGTCTGAGTCGTTGTGGACATTTTAACTTCGAATTCCTTCCTTAAAATCTGAGCACCGGCACCATGTGCAACAGAGCATCGACAACACGTTCCATGTGCATGCCGCGGCTACCCTTCACCAAGACCACGTCGCCTTCGGCAACGGATTGGCTCAAGCAAGTCACAGCATCATCGACTGTATCGAAATGGAACACGTTCTTCATGCCGCGAGCCTTAGCGCCTTCGACATATTTTTTCGCTTCGTTACCCACAGCAATGAGCATATCGAAATTCATTTCGGGAACCATAGCGCCAATCTGCTTGTGCAAATTGCCACTTTCCTTGCCGAGTTCAAGCATGTCGCCGAGAACCGCAATACGCAATCCTTCAACTTTCATGTTGCCAAGCGTCTGGAGAGCCATCTTCGTCGAAGAAGGATTGGCGTTGTAGCAGTCCGAAATAATCCTGAAGCCGTTTGCCAACTTTACTTCCATGCGCATGCTCGTGGAGCTGAATCCAGCAAGAGCCTTTGCAATATCGCCCTTCGGGATGCGGAAAGCTTCGCCCACGGCAATAGCGGCAAGAGCATCGTAAAGGTTGTGGTCGCCCGGAACATTCAGCGTAAAATGCGTGCGACCGACATAAAAATCAGCACAGAGGTTTTCGTTCCACTTGAGCTTTTCCGGCTTGATGACACCGCGGCGTACACCGAACGTTACGACCTTGTAATTCTTGGTAGCCTTCACCTTGCAAAGGCGTTCATCGTCGGCATTCACAATGAGCGTGCCGCCCTTCTTGAGACCAGCGACAATGTTAATCTTTTCATTGAACACGCCATCCAAATCGCCAAGGCGTTCCAGATGGCTTGCGCCAATGTTCGTAATCACAGCAACATCCGGTTCGGTGGCCAAAGAAAGCGGGCGAATTTCGTCCGGGCCACTCGTTCCCATTTCGACAACAGCGGCTTCGTGGCTGTGCTTCAGCTGGAACAGCGTCATCGGAACACCGATATGATTGTTGAAGTTTCCCTGCGTAGCATGGGTATTGTACTTCATCGAAAGTACAGCCTTCGTCATTTCCTTTGTAGTCGTCTTGCCGTTACTACCGGTAATAGCGACCTTCTTCAACTTGAAAAGTTTTTGATAGCCCTTGGCAAGCTTCAAGAGAGCCTTTGTCGTATCATCGACCGGAGCGTACATCTTGAAATTCGGATCGATAGCAGCTTGGTTTACAACGCTCATCAGAGCTCCATCCTTTTCCATTTGAGATACAAACTGGTGGGCGTCAAAACGGGCACCCTTAATTGGCCAAAAGACAACACCCTTGGCTTTTTCGCGAGAATCCATGCAGAGATTCACCTTGCGTTTCAAGGTGCGAGCCGGAACACCGACAGCTTCGGTTTCCAAAATTTCAAGCATTTCTCCAATAGTCAAATCAAGCTTCAGCATCAGACATCGCCTTCACCGCGATTTCGCGATCGTCAAAATGATGTTTGGTCTTACCAATAATCTGGTAATCTTCATGGCCCTTGCCTGCAATCACAAGCCAGTCGCCACTCTTGAGTTCCGCGCAAGCGCGGTTAATCGCTTCTTCGCGATTTTCAACAACTTCAAACTTGTCCGTCGTCATGCCGGCGCGAACATCGGCAATAATGTCGGCAGGCTTTTCGGTACGCGGATTGTCCGACGTGAGCCAAGCCTTGTCCGCAATGCGTTCGGCAATGCCACCCATAATCGGGCGCTTTGTCTTGTCACGGTCACCGCCGCAACCAAACACGGTCGAAAGTTTACCGCGGCAAAGGCTACGGGCTGTATTCAAAACACGTTCAAGAGCATCCGGCGTGTGGGCGTAATCCACAATCACGTGCTTGCCATCCTTGCTCCAGACCTTTTCAAAACGGCCCGGCACACGGACATTGGCAATAGCCTTGCGCATAGCGTCTTCAGGAATTGCAAGCGCATGAGCCCAAGAAAGCACCAAGAGCACATTGTCAACGTTAAAGTCACCACAAAGCGGAGTTTCAAATTTTTCGGTCGCAATCATCGGAAGCGTAAATTCAAGACCGTCTTCCGTACTTTTCACATCGCCAAACGGTTTTACATCGGCCTTGGCCTTGCCAAGTCTCGAAACAGCAACCTTGCGGCAATCGAGAGAATTGAAAAGCTTTTCGCCATGGGCATCGTCAATATTGATAACCGCGACACCATTTTCGGCAAGGTACTTTGTAAAGAGCAATTTCTTTGCTTCAAAGTAAGCATCCATCGTCTTGTGGTAATCGAGATGGTCTTGCGTCAAGTTGCTAAAGAGCCCGCTCTTGTAATGGATTCCAGCAACGCGCCCCTGGTGGAGCGAATGCGAAGACGCTTCCATCACGAGGTCCGTGCAACCCGCATCAACAGCGCGAGCCGCAAAAGCGTAAAGGTCCAAAAGCCCCGGAGTCGTAAGCGTTGCCGGCACGGACTTGTCACCAATCTTGTTCAAGATCGTGCCAAGGAGGGCCACCTTGTGGCCTGCAGCTTCGAGCATGGCATTCATCAAAAAAGCGCTAGTCGTCTTGCCGTTCGTGCCTGTGATGGCATGGCAAGTCAACTTACTGAACGGGTCTTTGTAGAAAATTTTAGCAGCTTCAAGGCGCGCAGCCTTCACATCGGGCACCTGAATCCACTTGGACGTGAGTCCTTCTGGAGCAATCGTCTCGCCCACAACCGCCACGGCGCCAGCCGCAATGGCACTACGGGCAAATGCTTCGTACCCTTCCGTTGGAACGGAGAAGAACAAATTCCCCGGTTTCACACGGCGGGAATCATCACAAAGCCCCGTCACGGACAACTTTTCCATAAGTCCTTCCGAAATCATCAGCTTTTCTCCTTTAAGGTCAGCTTGCAAACAGCGCCCTTCTGCAAGGCTTCTTCTGCCTTGGGTTCCTGGGCTACAACGCGTCCCTTTCCTGTATATTCAACATTCATGCGGATGTTCCCCATCACTTCGAGAGCATCCTTCAGCGAAAGCCCTTGCAAATTGGGCATACGGCTTGCCACCGCATCGCCAAGCAAAAGCGTTTTGCCATTGACAAGTCCCATATCAACTCGTTCCGAAATCACGCGGAGCCCCTTGCCTTCAAAACGGACAGGGCAACGGTGTTTCTTTGCATATTCCTTAGCCGAAGATGCAGTCATCCCCGCAAAATCCTTATCGCACGGAGAACCCAGTTTCACCTGCTTTAAGTTGTGCGCAATCGGCGAAAGAGAGGGATGGTAATAAATCCCTTCCATGATGCGGCGGAAAATCGGACCTGCAGTAAGGCCACCCACATGTTTACCTTGCGGGTCGTCCACAAGTACCAAGCACACATAGCGCGTATCTTCAGCAGGCGCAAGCCCAATGAACGAAGCCACCTGCGAATTGCGGTCGTAAGAGCGAGTCAAGTGATTGTACTTTTCTGCCGTACCCGTCTTGCCGCCAAACAAAACATCTTTCAACTTCTGCGATGCCACACGCTTTGCCGTACCACTGTTCACCACGCGATTAAGCATCTTGCGGATTGTTGCCGCCGTCTTTTCAGAAACAACTCTACGGAGTTCTACCGGTTTGTTCCTTTCGACAACATCGCCATTAGAATTGCGCCATTCCTTCACAATCTGCGGGCGCATGAGAAGACCACCATTCGCAATGGCGGCATAAGCCATTACCATCTGGATCGGCGTCGTAGAAACAGCGTGTCCAAAGCCCATCGTCTTTAACGTTCTATCATCACGAGTGAGTTCCGTCGGAGTTAAAAGTCTGCCGTTTTCTTCGCCCTCATAATTGTCAAAAGCTCTAGTGCCAATACCAAAAGCACGAGCCATTTTGAACAAACGTTCAGCGCCCACTTCATCAGCAATCTTTGCAAAAACAATGTTCGAAGACTGCACCATCGCTTCGCTCATGTCCATGTCACCATAGACGTGAGTATCGCAAATTTTTTCAATCTTCGGATTCCATTGCCAGCAACGACCTTCGTTCGCAAAAATCTTGTTCGGGCTAACCGCATTATTTTCAAGAGCTGCCGCAGCCGTAATCACCTTGAACGTTGAACCCGGTTCATATGACATCGAAATAATCTCGTTCTTTGCCATGCGACCGATACCCTGAATTTTGGAGTTCGGGTCAAACGTCGGGTAGCTCGCCATCGCCAAAATTTCACCCGTGTACGGATCAACGACAACGGCACTAGCGCTCGTTGCCATAAATTCAGCAACACCGTCCTTCAAAGCCTTTTCGACAATTTCCTGCATGTTGCGGTCAATCGTCAAAACAAGATTCAAACCAGACTTTGCTTCGACCACATTCTTCGAGCGGTAATAAACCTCACGACGATGCACATCCTGCACACTCACGCGCAACCCTTCGTCGCCACGGAGGCTATCGTCGAAAATCTTTTCCATGCCCATGCTACCGCTGCCGTTATAGCCCACCTTGCCCACAATCTGCGAAGCAAGAGTTCCCTGCAAGAACAACCGGCTGTAACCCAAGTTGTCGCTCGTATCGCGCATGCTTTCGGCAAACACAATGCCATTACGGTCCATAATAGAACCGCGTTCGGCATACAAATTCTTTGTATGCGTCACCATGGACTTTGTGTTCACCTGGTAAAGATTGCGGTTCATCACCTGGATATCAAACGTCTGGAAAACCAAGACGACAATCGTGCAAAGCACAAGACTCTTCAATATAAACAGGGGATCTGCGCCGTATTTATTCATTCGACTCCCCCGTTATCATGACTTTTACCGGGACCTCGTAAAGACCAAGACCCGCCTGTTCCGCAAACTTTGCCAAGTGGCTCATAGACGTAAGCTTGTTGATCTCGTAATCCCTCAAAAGGATTTCACGATTGAGCAAGCTCGCCTTTTCCCTTAACCCATAGAAGGTGCCATAAAGACGATTGATGCGGTTCTGCATGTACACCGGGAACATGCATGCCGCCGTAATCATGAGAACGAACAAGAATACGATTCTCATGACGCCGCCCCTGCCGGAACCTACGGATAAATTCTGCTCTTTCTTAGTCATACTCTTTCATAAATCCTAAGCTTTGCAGAACGTGCCCGACTGTTCCTGTTAATCTCATCGGCCGAGGGCAAAATCGGCTTACGGTTCACTTTCTTTAAACGCTGGTGGTTGCCACCGCACATGCAAACCGGCAAGTTTTCCGGACAAATGCACGCCTTTTCAAATTCAGCAGCTGTTTCCTTGACGCAGCGGTCTTCCACGGAATGGTAACTCATTACGACCAAACGACCGCCTACCTTGAGGCAATCGACAGCGGCGCGGATGCTATCTTCGATCTGCTTGAGTTCGCCGTTCACTTCCATGCGGATAGCCTGGAATACGCGGGCCAAAAGGCTATTGGCGTCACGGCGCTTGTCCGGGAACACGGCTTCGACAACAGCCTTGATATCGCTCGGGAGCACATCGCGACCCGCAGCAGCAATTTCGGCAACCTTTTCTTTAATACGAGAGGCTAGCTTGAACGCACGATCCATATCGGCATTCTTGCGGAGCGCCGCCGCAAAATCATCTTCGCTTACCGTGCGGAGCCATTCCTGCGCAGACACGTTTTCGCGACGGTCCATGCGGAGGTCGAGCGGATTATCGCCTACAAACGTAAAACCACGGCTAGAGTCATCAACCTGATGGCTGCTGATGCCGAGATCGTAAAGAACACCGTCGAGTGTATTCGGTGCAATTTCATTTCCGAGTTCGCTAAACGGAACCGGATGGACAATAAACTTCGGCGCAACGCCAGCAAGACGCTTCGTTGCAAACTGGACAGCCTCATCATCGCGGTCAAACGCGTGGAGCGTCCCCTCGGAATCGAGCTTCTGGGCAATAGCGTAAGAATGGCCGCCACCGCCAAGCGTGCAGTCCGAATAGGTACCGTTCGGCTTGATATTCAAGCCTTCGAGGCATTCCTTGAGCATCACCGGATCGTGATAGAATTCTCTCCCTTGAACTCCAGCGACCGCGGCTTCCGAAATTTCATTTACATGTACTGACTTGCGGAGATTCTTATCTGCCATTATCCCCCTCCGTCAAGCCTTCACCATAGAACGCAGCGTCGAAAGCTTCGATTGCATCATTTGTCTGCAATCCATACTTTTCGTTGTAACGTTCAGGATTCCATAATTCGAGAGTCTTACCGCGGGCCTGGACATAAAGCACTTCGTCTTTAAGGCCGGCATACTCCAATAAAATCTTGGGGAGTAAAATGCGATTCTGGCCATCCATCTCCACGACTGTGGGGCTGAGGCCTCTCCGAACTAAATCGGCTTGACGGCGGTCGGACCTAGCATCCAAGTCCGCCATGAATTTCTCAAACTCGGATAGGACGAACAACCGGAGGGTGCGGTCCGGGCCACGAGTGACCACGAACTCATTCCCTTCGGACGCCGAAAGCTGACGACGGAATTCCCTAGGGAAGGAGGTCCTTCCCTTTCCATCGATCGCCGTTTGGGCTTGTCCTATGAAAGAAGTGAAATTCATATTTGACACATTTTACCACAACACTTATCACACGTGGTAAATATACCCACTTTCACCCACGGTGGCAACAAAATTCAGGGGACGAACTTAAAAAAAGCATACTTTTGGCCCTTGATTTTCAAAATTTTACACGAAAATTTGCTCATTCGAGCACAAAACAAATAACATTCGTGTAAGTTTTATATCACAATACGGAAAATTGAGTGCAAAAAAGGAGTGGGTGAAAATCCCAAGGATTATTCCTCAACAACGAGAAACGGCTTCCCTAGATCAAGCATTCGTTTAATATTTTCTCGAGTTCCCTCACTCTTGCCATCCCAAATCATTAAAGCGCGGTCGCAATCCCCACACATCTGGATATCTTTCACATAATTAAACTCACGACCATTTAATCCTTTCGACAAATCGGCACACGATTGAACTCGCCCACCCGTCAAAAAGTAATTTCGCGGTTTTTCACCGCTACAATAAACAATGGCGTTAGCGTAATTTCGCTGATCCAGATATTTCTGAACAGCTGAGTCTACCCCATAACAATCCCCCACAAGAATTTCCATTCCCTTTTTAACAGCATCGTCCAGCAAGCCGAGGGCTGCTTCGCTCAATTTGGAAATCGATTTGGAACCAGACACAAAAAGTTTTTGAGGGGAATTTACGCATTTTTCATTTTCCCAAAATTACACATTTACGGCGACACATACTGACGCGGACGAAAAACAATCTTAAAACGCCAACAATTAATCACGACCGTATTTGTCGCAGTGATAACCTACTTTTTAAAAGATTCACATTATTACACAACAAAGGCACATTTATGAGCATCATGATGACAGACATGCAAAAATACAAGGACTTAAAAGAATTAGTTGAATCCTCGTACACAAGCAAAACTGAAGCTGAAATGATTTGGCGAAGCATCCGCTGGAATTTAATCGCACCGAACGGATACGAAATCATCGATGAACGCCTTGAAATGTATTCCGCATTTCTCGAAACAGGCAAGCCATTATGCCATCTAGATTTCGAAGTAAACAAAGATGATGACGATCCATTTTTCGATGCTTTGGAACGCCCCTACGTCAGCACACCCTGTTACGAATTTTCCATGGGCTACATTTCCGAAGCCAAACGGCATTACCGATTCCTTTTCGTGAATCCCGGCGTGAACGGTCCCGAAGATTTTTCGTTCATGAACAAGTTGGCGTTGAAGGACACATACATTTTTGCGACATGCGAAAAAAGTAAAACAGAGAATACACTAGAATTCGGCCCCGTTCCACTCCACACACGAGATTATACAAACATACGCTTTATCGTGCAATGCAGCTTCGATTCAAGCAAATGCCGCTTTCGTTACAAGCAAATGCTTGAAGTCAAAGATTATTTGATTACAGAGAAAAGTGGCGAGCCTACAGTAAGTTTTTCCGCAACGCCATTCGAAAACAAGGAAACAGATTTACAAAACCAATTCAACAGCAGAATAAACCGCAAATTCGCAATCAATGCAGAACTGCGTGAACAAAAGTCACAACTCGGAATTTGGAAATGGAGTGACGTAATTAAGTCATACGCATTTTAAGCAAAAGAATTTTATTCAAAAGGATTTTGATTATGAATTCTGAATTGAAAGATTATGAGCTAGAAGAAGCTCTAAAGCACGCAAGAGAAAAAGTCGAAGCCAAACGGAGAATGCGCGAACGTAGGAAAAAGCAAAACGAAGCGTTCGTTTGGACTCCAAAAAACGTCGCCAAGATTATTCGCCTTAACGACAAACTTTGGGATTTAATGCAAGAAGCCGACCGCATTGGGAAATCCATCTACAGCGACTTTCAAAAAATGAATGCCGAAGGCAAAAACTACTACGATAAAAACACCGATGTAGAAGTCCACATCATCTACGAAGGTGAACTCGCCAAAGGCGCCGAAGAAAACCCTTTATGGGATTCCGTTGAAACATGGTACGGTCACAACGGTTACAGCCTAATGAACGAATGCGGCGAAAAGCCGCTCAACTGGAACATCATCGAATTCAACCGCCCTGAATTCGAACAACATTACTTTTGCTATTTAATGCATTGGTTTTTCCACGAAGGGCTATATTCCTTGCAAGATGCCGTCGCAATGGATCCAGAGGAATTCCACATTTATACGAGGATTTTCAATTAGAAAAAAGGATATTGCACAATGAAATTTTTTGTTACTATTTTAAATCCAGACCCGCGAGAAAAACGTCCGTATTCAAGCTTTCCCAAAGATTATAACGAATTTCAATCCATTTCAAGCCACCAATCTCAAAATAAACACGGAAAGGGATTCTACGAATGCGTCAATTTCCTAGAAACAGATTATGGCATACTAGGATTCATTCCCATGTGGGAAAACAAGGCCATCCAAGATTACGAAATCGAATTTGTATTAATCAGTATTTCATGCAAAGGGAACAACAACGAGCTAAACGATAGGTTTATCGGTATACAAGCAGGTTGCAAATACGAAGGACGAAAAGATGGAAGTGGATATAACAGGCTAGGTCCAATGCCTCGTGCACTAAAAGAATCTCTTGATAAAAAAGGTTCCCCCTTATTATATAATTACACCTGTTACTGCGAACGTTATTCTTTAAATCTTTTTTCAGAAAAAATCATGAACGCAGCACAAATTGCAATTGGGGAAAATTGGGACGGATCGTTAATTACAGAAATAACAACAAACCGTTTTATTCAAGTAGTCAAGGCAATCAACAAAGCATTTAGAAGAGAAGACCTTAGATTCACAAATGAATATTTTAGATGGGAAAATATTAAACGGCAGATTAAGTGGCAAATAAGACAAGAATATAAAACAAACAACGCAACATGACAGATTTTCTCATTATCCCCGGTTCACGACAAGACTACGCCTTACTCATCAAAGGAGGACAAGGCGGCTCCGCATACGGCTATAAAAATAAGTACCTGAATTTGGCAAGCGAAATCTGCGACAAGTACGGTATCACCGTTGTAAGCTGCGCGACCTCCGACGAGCCAAATCCCGATAACAGAACGAATCAGATTACAGAAGACATTGCACTTTTAAATGAAACCTGCAAATCGCGTCCCAAGGTTCTTTTCATGGGAATGTCGAAAGGAGCTTCGCTCGGTTGCATCGAAGGCAACAAAATCCCGCAGATATCCAGACTTCTTTTGATAAATCCACCGCTAATGATAAACTTGCCGCGCATCTGCTACGCCGCCAAAAATTTTAACGGAGAAATGATGACATTCGTCTTCGGAAGCGAAGACCCATCAGTCAAAGAATCCAGGCTGCTAAAACTTCACGAACGCGACAACATGAAAGTCATCACAGTTCCCGGACAAGACCACTACTTTTCACGAGATGGATTCAATTTGATGACGCTCGTGGAAGAGTATTTACTGTTTGATTTAAGATGATAGATATTAAAACCAATTCGTCTAAAACAAATCCATCATTAAAAACACAAAACACTTCAAGTTGAAGCATATTTTTGCCTCTAAAACGATTCATCCCAAAAGCAAAGTTTGATTTGATGAGAAATAGAGTATAGATTTAGAAACGATTAATGAAGGAGATTTTTCTATGCAATGCGAATATCTAAAAAATTCAGTTGAAATCAAAGAAAAATTGCAATTTCTGTTTAATTCCAATTGTCGCAAGGTTGCTGTTGTCGCATTTGTTGGTTCAAATGCCATTGAGTATCTTCCGAATAAAGACAATCTCACAATCTACTGCTTGTCACACCCGGGTGCAACAAGTCCAAACGGCATCCGTCAACTTCTGCAAAAAGGTGTAAAAATTTTTTTCAGCGATAACATGCATAAAAAAATTTATTGGGCGCAAGGCCGGGGAACAATTATTGCCTCAGCAAATTTAACTGACAACGCTTTATCGGGTGATGTTCTTCAAGAATCGGGCGTATTTATTTCATCAAATGATTTTGATATAGATAAAGAAATATCGAACTTAAAAAATATTCGACCAGCAAAGAATGAAGAAATTGATCAATTAGAACATAAAGCAAGAACTACAGAAAGCTTTTTTCCAACGAGAAAGAACAAAATCATCTCGTTTAGAGAATTTATGAAATTTTCAAACAAACCTCAAATAAAACTTTTGAATTGGTCAGCAGAAAGAACTACAAAAAGTAATGAAGAAATCAAAGAAAATATAAAGTCTGAACAAAAAAATAAATACAGTAATGGTTATTAATGACAACGATATAGAGAATGTGGCTTGTTTTGATGTTGGTGACATTGCTCTCCAGGTTAAAACTTTTAACGACAAAAAAATTCATGAAAAAAATATGCATCCATTGGCATGGATTTTTGTCGATGTAATAACATATTCCAATGAGGATGACAGTTCTCTCGTCGCACAAATAAAGCCCAGTCGTGAAGTTCCATTTGATATAAATGAACCAAAATTCGTTAATGCTTTTAAAAAGATCTTTAATTCTTCTACTGAACGGGATTACATAATCGATGAACAATGCAATGTAAGAAAGTCTTTTTGGGAACGAGTGTTAAAACAAATGGATAAAAAATAAAACAAATAACAATAGGAGAAAAAATGATTTACGCAAAAGAACAATTAAAACTTTTCATTGAAAACCACAAACAAATTTTAAAACAATATGGTTATGACCACAACAAATTAATTAAACAATTGGATGGTAATAAAGAGTATTATGGTGGAGATGGTTCACCCACAAATGCGTGGGCGTTTACTTTACTAACTCAAAAGAATTTGGAGCTGTTTAAAGGTAAAATTCCAGTACAATTATGGAGCTATGTTGCTGTTGATACAAAAGAACCATGCTATACGCTTTCGTTAGAATTTACAAAGAAAGCTTTTAACGATGTTGTAGAGAATGCTCCTGATCTAATTATTCCGTACAATTACGGAGACAAATGGAATGAAGAATGCGATTGGAACGGAATAGATCGGATTAATGTAAAATCAAAATATTTTAGGCAACTTGTTTTTGAAGTTGGTAATATTGATTTGAGAACGACGCATTTGACATACGATGAATGTCAAGAAATTACTCAAAAAGATTTAGATGCGATTAAGCAAACCATACTATCGAAAAAAGAGAATAAAAAATCAAATCCTTGGTTCTTTTACTCATATTTTTTTACAGAAAACGAAACGGATTCTGCATTTAAGGAGTTTTTTGACGATATATTACCAAATTTAAAGGATAATGGGCTTGATGATACAGAACGATTAACAGAGACCCCTTCTAGACGCGGACAGGGGTTGTATAGGCGTTTGTTAATGCAATATTGGGACAACAAATGTGCTGTTACAGAGTGTGATATTCCACAGGCTCTTCGTGCTAGTCATGCTATGCCATGGGCAGAATGTAAAAAGGCAAAACAGCGCATCAACAAATACAACGGTTTCCTGCTCAATGCTAATCTTGACGCCCTATTTGATAAGGGCTTGATTACATTTGACGATAACGGCTGCATAAAAATTTCTAAAACAATTAGTAAAGAAAATAAAGATGCGCTCGGTATAGATGAGAATATGCATCTTAGAAAGGAATTAGACCCAAAACATCTTGAGTTTTTAGAATATCATCGAGAACATGTATGGATTGATCGTGAATGATGACATGAGCAATTTCTCTGCTCGCAACCACCCCCACTTCACATGAAACCAAAACTGAAAAACACTTTTCAAAACTAGCATCTAGGCAAAAAGAAGCCCTTAATATGGTTTGTATTACGTATGCAAACTTGAATATGATTTTTCTTCTTTATTTCGGTTCCGTCATATGCGGGTTCACCTTCATAAAAAGCCCCTCGTACAGTATCGTACTTTATGGGATCCAAAGAGTTTGCATTTGCATCATGGAAATGTTCTATAACAGCACAATCAAGTTTTCGCAAAGGGCCCTTATTTTGAGGTAAGTGAAATCCTTCCGAGATAAAATCGCGCCTAAACAGTTTAAAATTTTCACTCAAAAGATCAATGAAATGCATGTCCGTTAAATCAAGGCAATTACCAAGAGTATACACAACTCCAATAACAAAAGGATTTTTAAACGGCCTGGGGAGATGATTTTTCGCCCAATCTAAAGCTCGTTCCTGATTATTTTCCCAAACATAAAAGCCCTTTCCCAACCATTCATGATCTGTCGTACTAGAATGAATTTCATTCGGCCTTTCTATTAACGCCATGCCCTTTTCTTTATCGCACCCATGAAAACCGATATAAAGATTTGGACGATCTAAATACAAATCCAACATAAATCCTATTGCAGCTATTTTTGTGATTCTTCCGATGAACGATAAAAACGGCTCAATTTCCCAGATTTCGTTATAATACCGGCTCTCAACAAGCGCTGATGCGCAGCTTCTTTTGTATGTTCCTGCGACCTAATGTTTCTTAGAGTTCTTTCGATAATGTTTTTCGTCATACATTCATCTCCTACACCCAAAATATACCATAGGTTCCAATCAAAAACAAGGGTTCGAACTGCGGGTCATTCATTTTGCAAACAACCGTTAGCAAAATCTTAAATTTCCCCATTCGCAGCCTCACCCATTTCCTAAACCATTCGGGTTCCTGCTCGATATTTTCGACAATCTTTTTGAGGCGACGTTTGCCGAGTCGCCGGTCAAGTAAAACCAACAAGCGAATAAAATAGTTATCGCTCTGCAGGCATTCTTCGTAAGGCAATACATTCAAATAATCATAATTCCATTTCATCATTCAATGGCAACAATTCTATCGAATAGCAATAAACAGAGCAAGGGAACCGCCCATTTTTCACATGTTCCTGCGACATATATAGATGCGAAGAAATCTTACTTCGCCATCACAACCGCATCCATCGCTTGAGCCATCTTGGTGATGTCAGTTTCATGCATCAAGCGATAATCGGAGAGAATTCGTTCCAGGGGGTATTTGCCGAGAATTTCGGCGAAGGGCTTATTTGAATACCACTGATAATAGGCAAGAACACGCCCGCTCCAGTATTCGGCCTCTGGATAGAAAGGTTCGTCAATAGATTCCAAGAGTTTCTTTTCGAATTGCGGAAATGCGAGTATTGCTAGTTCGTAGCCGGATTTACCGCACAAAAAATTTGGATTCGCAAATTCAATTTGAGTCGGTATTTCAGATGCCAAAAAAGTTCTCTGAACATCATGTACGGACAAATTCAAATTATGAAGCGTTGCTTGAAAAAAGAAACCGAGATTCTTTTGGACATCGCTCAGGTACATTTCGCTATAAGCGTATTTCATCGAGCAACCTCGGATTTCGAACGATATCAATTAAGTAAACTCCATCGCTTGGGCGGAGCTTTCGCAAACCGTCCAAGTAATTCTTTCGAGCGGCATCATCACGTTTGTGATACTTGACGTAGTATTCTTCTTTGTCAGCCTTTTCGGCATCCTTGAATTGCAACTGAGCAAAAGCCTTTTCCGATTTAAAAACCACCTGCAAGCCAAGGCTACCAAGTTTCATAGAGCTAGCAAGGTTTTGAATAGGAATGACGTTTTCCAAAAAATCACTTGCAAACCAGAAGTAAGAATCGTTAGCACGATAACCCTTAATAACATCGTATTCCTGATAAGGCACCTGAAATTTTTCCGTCAAAAACTCCAGATTTGCTCTGCCCAGCGGAGACTTAGGCGAGAACACCCTATTCTGCATCAAAATTGTAAGCCAATGGAGTATGCTGAAATTTTCCGCAGACAGATCGAGAACCTTCAATCCCGACAAATCCAGCTCATAAGAATTTGCAAAGCCATCAGAATTTTTTTGGCAAGCCAATTCTTTAGCAAGTTCTAGCGATTCAGTGCAATAGAAACCTCTCCCGTAATCATTACGCGGGTTTCCTAACCCCAAAACAGGGCATTCGATTCGCTTTTCAGAACCATGATAAATGAGCATGCGATAAAACTACATTATTTGAAAATAATATGTCAAAGAACTTGGGATTTTACGTTCCATTATTTGAGTGTTGAAATCAAATCATTTCCATTCGCGTCCGTATTTGTCGCAGTGAATATTTATTTTCTAAAAAAGTGAAGTTTTTTTCTTGTCGGAGCGTCTAACCAAAAAATGTCACTATTTGACATACTATTTATCTAGATTTAGTAGAACAGAAGCCTCTAATTGAGGCTTTAAAAAAGAGGTGTATTATGGCTGATATGATTCGTGGAGAACGTAGAGTGCGGCTGTTTGCAGAAGTAATTTCGCACCCCGAAAAGACATACACCATCACTGAATTGATGGTCATATTCAGCATACCTAAAAACGAGCGGCGCAATCTTCAACGAGACATGCAGTATTTGAGCGAAATGGATGGCGGCCGCTATATCAAGGTGAGCGGGAAAAGCCGTTCGTTTGTCTATTCATCGGCACTTAAGTCTGCCGATCGTTTACTGTTTCCGAACTTTGAAAATACCATGCTGCACTTGGTATTCTTGCAGCGCATTGCGAACATTTACCCGGCTACAAGCGACACTATACATTCACTATTGACAAAGATTAAGGATTCTCTCCCGCGACAAGAACTTGACTCTTTGAAGCGCCTTTCAGACGACTTGGGCAAGCGAATCCTTTTTATGGGCACACCTCCTGATTACGAAGAAGACGCGAGCGAAAAGCTAAAGATTATTCTGCAGGCTATTCATGAATGCCGCAAAATCAAGGTGACCAACATTACCGAGAATTCGAATATGCCGTCGATTCGCATTCCACTAATGATTATCGTGTACCAAGGCGAATTATACGTGGGCTGCAAATCTGAAACGCACACCAATCAAACTTACGTGCTAAAGTTTCGGCGATTACAGAATGTTTCGCTCACGAATGAAACATTCAAAGACGATCCTAAAGCTGTTGAAAATTTGCGCAAGCGAGTAAATTTGGGTTCAGCCATTTTGGGCAAGCAAGACCCAAAAGCGGAAGATGTTGAAATCCGCTTTCCGAGCCATGTCCGCACATTCCTTGAAGAAAAACCATATCACCGTTCCATGAGTATTATTGATGAAGGGAGATACGGATTGTTGGTCAAAATGAAGGTCGAAGCCAACGAATTGCTATTCCGCTGGGTACTCAGTTTTGCTGATTCCGCACAAGTCATCAAGCCGGAATCTCTTCGCATGCGGTTGCATAATTTTGGGAACCATTTGCTTTCTGCATACCCGACATACGGAAACAACACGCTGAACTTCGATTTTTAAAAAGCGATTTAGTAACTAGTAACTTACAACTATTAACTAAATTTACCACATGCTTCTTCGTGTTCCTGATTTTTATGATTCGTTCCGTTGCATCGCTGGCAAATGCACAGACACTTGTTGCGTTGGCTGGGAAATTGACGTCGACGATGTTAGCGCCAAGCGCTATGCGAAAGTCAAGGGCACATTCGGAGAGAAGCTCCGTGAAAACATCGAAGATGGTCATTTCAAATTACTCGCTGGCGATCGTTGCCCGTTCTTACGGCATGATGGTCTTTGCGACATGATTTGCAACCTCGGTGAAGACAGCCTTTGCGACATTTGCCGAGAGCATCCGCGATTTGTTGAAGTTTACGGCGACATCATGGAAAAAGGCATCGGGCTCTGTTGCGAAGAGGGAGTGCGGCTTTTGCTCGAATCAAAAGGAACCGCCACCTCGCCCATTGCATTCATCGAGCGTGAAATTGATGACGAGCCAGACGATATTCCCGAAGATGCGATTGAAGCACGCGATGCGATTTTCGAAGAGAGAGAACATTTATTCAAAATTCTTGCAGAGCACGATAGACCGCTCAACAAACGTCTTATTGAAATATTGGACTTCGCCGTTGAAATAAGCGGCTTCGAAGATTTAGAACAAAGTATTCACAACATATCAACAACAACCGATAGCGATCGCAATTCCAAAATTTCGAACAACATCCTCCGGTCGTGGATCGAGGTTTTAGCCAAAGGCGAAAGCTTCGGCCCCGCCTGGGACCGCGCATACGCAAAACTGGCACAGGTTTCACGAAATCTTGAAGACGGCAAGAACAGAGAATGCGCCGGACTATTCACCGACAGCGACGGTGAGAAAATCATCGCCTACTTGCTGTTCCGCTACTACGAGAAAAGTCTTTTCGACGGGAACAGCCTTACCAAGGTCGAGTTTGCCATTTACTTCTGGGTCATGCTTCAAAAGTTCGGTGAAATTTTCGCCCGCGCCACATGCACGCCAGCAGCAAACGAAAGTGCCTCGCCACACGATCCGCAAGTTGCAAAGATTAACGCCATTAAATTGTTCAGCAAGCAAACGGAGTATTCCGAAGAAATCATGGGCATTCTGGAGCAAGAATTCATGGAAAATCCGCTATTTTCACCGGAGAATTTCAAGAGAATCTTGATGGAATAGCGCCGCCGCCCGGAAAACGTTATTTTTTACATTATTTTTGCCTTTTTTTGACGAAAATCACAATTAGCCCCCTTATTTTTTGGTATTTTACAACTGTTTAAATAGGATTCCCAGGGATTAACCCAAAGTCTTTAGGAGTATGAGAATGTTCAGTCGTATTTTCGCTTTGATTGCCTTTGCTGCAGCAATGTGTTTTGCTCAGTTTGCACCAGAACCGCAAGTTGCCGATGTCAAATTAATGATGGATTCCAAGACCGAACAACCCATGAAAATGGACTTTTCCAAGCACCTTTCGGGCATCAGCGATCCGGGGATCATGTTCAGCCATTTCGCTAACCGCCCGCTTCTCATCTACTATTTCAGCCCCAAGTGCCCGCATTGCCAAAAGCACTTCCCCGAAATTCAGAACCTCATCAAGGAATATGAAGCCAAGGGGCTTACGGGTATCGCCATCGGCTTGAACGGCGGCATCAAGAAGAACGACATCCGCCTTTTCATCGACCAGTACCACGCCGTTATTCCAGTATTCCAGGATACCGACAGTGAATTTGGCCCCGCCTACGGCACCGGTTACATCCCGGTCGTCTACCTGGTACAGAAGGACGGAACGTTCTACCGCTACGAAACCTTGAACGAAGCGAACATGAACCATCTCCGCGCCACGCTCAACAATATTTTGAAGAAGTAAACTTGTCATTCCCGCCTCCGAGCGGGAATCTTCATTTTTCGCCCCGGCCTCTGAGTCGGGGTCTTTTTTTGCAGACCGTTGATGGCAAGCATTACCGTCGGCGGGGGTCACAAAGCACTCCGTGCTTTGTAGCCTCTGCTACGTCTCGGCAATGCCCGAGCACTCTCGGTCGCTGCTCTCGCCTTACGCAGAGGTCGAACTTGGCTTCTCCTATTGCACCAAACGGTATGAAAAGAGGTCCCACAAGGGGACCTCTTTTCATACCGTCGGCGGGAGTCGAACCCACGACCCGTTGCTTAGAAGGCAACTGCTCTATCCAACTGAGCTACGACGGCATTTGTGAGCACACAATATAGTAAATTATTTGTTTTTTCGTCAATTTTAGCACAGAATAACACTCATCTCTCCAAAAAATTACGTAATCCCCATTGCCATTATCGGGAATTTTATTTACATTTATGCATGAATTTAAATATTTGCATAAACTTATAGCGCAACACTCGGCATTGGCCCGCAGATCAACAGCACAAGCCCGACCGTTGCACGGAGATACAATGAAGATTATCGACATCCTGAAGCAAGACAAGATGAGCCTCTCCTTCGAGGTGTTCCCGCCCAAAAAAGAAACGAGTTTTGAAAACGTTAAAGCCGCAACCGAAGCAATTGCAAAGCTTAACCCGGCATTCATGAGCGTCACGTACGGCGCAGGCGGCGGAGTGAGCCAGTACACGCTCGAAATAGCCAAGAATCTCAAGTACAATTTCGGGATTCCGATGCTCGCCCACCTCACTTGCATTTCGAGCACCAAGGAAACGATCCACCAGCGCATCGAAGACATGAAGGCTGCCGGCATCAAGAACGTGATGGCTCTCCGTGGCGACCTCACGCCGGAACTCATTGCGAACGGTCGTGGCGACTGCGATTACCACCACGCTGTGGAACTCATCCGCGAACTCAAGGCTAGCGATTCGGACTTTTGCATTGGCGCTGCCTGCTACCCCGAAAAGCACCCGGAAAGCGCAAATCAGGCCGACGACATCAAGCACCTCAAGGAAAAGGTGGATGCAGGCGCAGACTTTCTCACGACGCAGATGGTCTTTGACAACAACCTTTTCTTCAGTTTCCTTTACAAGCTCCGCGACGCTGGCGTGAACTGTCCAGTGCTCCCCGGCATCATGCCGATTACGAACGCCAACCAGGTCGAACGCGCCATCAAGCTTTCCGGTTCGTTCATGCCGCAGCGCTTCAAGTCGCTCGTCGACAAGTTCGGTAGCGATCCAGACGCCATGAAGCAGGCAGGCATCATCTACGCCAGCGACCAGATTATCGACCTCTACGCCAACGGCATCACGAACGTGCACGTTTATTCCATGAACAAGCCGGACGTCGCCGAAGGCATCCTCAGGAACGTTTCTGCGATTCTCGGGAAGAACTTCGCAGGGTAAACGGCGCCGGCGCTTCGGCAGGCTCAGCGAGCTTACCGATTGGTGAGCTCGTCTAACCATCAGCGACCTTGGTTGGAACAAGAATTTCAACCACGAGACAGTCTATTTTGACGAAGTGCCTCTAATTTAGCCTCCATTTCCGCTATTTTCTCTTCAGACATGCCCATTTCTCGCAGGACTTTTTGAGTGTCGGTACGATTCTGAACAATCTCAGCTTCAGCATTTTCGGCTCTTTGATCGGCTTCGGCTATCCGTTGGCGAAAAACATCGCCGGCGCTGACGAATCCGTACTTTTGTCCAATGCTTTTGAATGCCATGTTCAACTCCTTCAGAGCATCATTACCAAGGAACTCATTCAAATATAGACTAATCTTGTTCAGCAAACAAGAGAGCTCATTTCGCGGCAATTTTTGCAATTTAGGCGCGAATTGGCGGAACACATCGAGGAAAACGTCCTTGTCGTAGGCATGTACCATCGCCGCAATTCCAAGGCCTGTCGTCACATCTTCGCAAGCGAGACAATCGCTGTCTGGGATGTCGGACATGTTCACGAACGCACAGCGGAACGGCAACACCATGCCGTGAAAATACTTAGGATAGTCCTTTTCGAGCAACGTCAGCGGGTTCCAGTTTTCGCGCCCGTTATAGAATATGATAGCCATCGTCGGGAGACCATCAAACAGGCGGCCTTCGTCGAAGCGTTTCATCACGGAGCGCACGTAGCGAGCAAGCTGATTAAACGTGTCGGCATCACGGCCGGACTTGTGTTCCACGAGAATCCCCACAAATACGGGCGCTCCCGTAGCGACGTTCACGCGGAAAGCCAAATCCGCATCGCCTGTTTCGTACACTTCGGAATACGAGTCCGGAATGCGAACTAAAGTGTCCAATTTTACCGCAGCAAGGAAATCAGCCACGTCAACATTTACTTTCCCCGCAAGTTCAAGCAGCAGCCTAAGGTGATTTGTATTTGCGAACAACCAACGGAAAAAAGCATCGTGAGGCTTTTTCGCCTCTTGTTTTTCTTCCATAAAATATCCTTTCTCTTTTGAAAGAAATTTTCATAAAAGCAAATGATTTAAGAAAGGATATAGAAAACGATATAAGAAACTCAGTTCATCAGAACTGTTGATTATAATCTAACAAAGTCGTTCAAGAAAAAACAAGGGCTTACTTTGTTTTTGTTTATTTTGCTAACAACCGTTTGCACGAGCGTCGCGACCTCCAACAATTTTTACGAAAAAGACCTGGCGCTAAGCCAGGTCTTTTTGAATTTCCGATTGGGAGATGCCAGCCCAAAGGCAGGCATGACCATCGCCTTACAGCGCGGGCACTTCGGCCGGCGCCGACTTTTTCACTGCAGGCGCAGTCTCAGCAGGCTTCGGTGTTTCGGCGGGCTTATCGGTTGGTGAGCTTGTCGAACCATCAGCCTTCGTTTTCACTTCGGCTTTCAGTTCCTCAACGGCCTTAGCTGCTTTTTCGCGAAGCGCGCGTACTCGCCTTGCGCCAGCCTTCGATGCGGACCTCACCTTCTTCGTTGGATCCACCTTGAGCTTCACCTTCACTTCGGGCTTTACGTTCGGCTTTACATCTGCTTTTGCCGGAGGCACCAAGGTGCTATCCTTCAAAAGCGAATCAGACGGAGCGGCAGCAGTGCTA
>CAMZFJ010000004.1 GCA_947306025.1 uncultured Fibrobacter sp. | reverse complement strand
TAGCGTTATAGTACCAATGACGGTAAAATTCAAGTTCTTTTTTGGCAAGACGCTTTAAAGGGATACCCTTCAGGGCCTGCATCTTCTCATAGTGGTTCAGGGCTTCCTGATCGCTCTTGGCGCGTCCAAAATAGACTAGTTCCGACCAATAGGCGGTTTCCTTTTCGTCAAGCTCAAAAAATTCAGCCATGGGCTTGATAAAATTGACCGCAAGGTGGATCTTGCCCTGCGAAATTCGGAGGAGGTTTCCCGGATCTGCACCGAGTTTCATAGCCATGTATCGCCAGGATATAACCGTCTTGCGCTTTTTGAAATCTTCAAAAGCGTCTCTAATCCATTCGCGATAATCGGTATATTCAAAAATCGGTTTCACAGAAAGTCCTCACGTCAAACGGCACCTCGCGCTATCCCAAGACAACTTCCCTTTCCTCATCCAACACAAGACAGTACGGGCGGTTTGAAGTAGTATAAAGATATCTTTATACCCATCAATAGGTTAGTGCACAGCCCTATCGTTCGTTGTGGAATTTTACAACGGAAACCGAACCGTCACCGCAGGTCGCCTTCCAAGAACATTCCTGCAAATCGGCAAAGCGAGTGTCGCTACAGCGGCCATCAAAGGCCAGAGCGCCGTTTTCGTCGAAGTAATAAGCAACTTCGTAAGAGATTTCGACAAGCTTGGACTTTGTCACCTCCGGAGCACTCATCACCTTCGACGTGATTTCAATCACACAGTTGTCTTTCAATTCCGAAGCTTCGGCAGCCTGATCAAGTGAATTCCAATGAATCTGGATTTGCTTGAAATCGTCTACTTCAGGGTGCTTGGAACAAGACACGAGCAAAGTAACCAAAGCCGCAAGAAGAAGCCAACCGCGCATTCCAGATTCCTTAATGGCTACGCCTGAACGTCGCTACGGTAACGCGGTTACGGCCGCCTTCCTTCGAAGAATAGAGCGCCTTGTCGGCACGAGCAATGAAGGACTTCGGATCTTCGCCTGGCACCATTTCGGTCACACCAAAGGAGCAGGTCACCTGCTGCTGTGTGATAAGCGTCGTCGTTTCAATCGCCTTGCGGAGCTTTTCAGCAAGGAACGCCGCATTCTGGATGCTCGTCTCGTCGCTCAAGATCACGAACTCTTCGCCGCCCCAGCGTACAAGGGAATCCGTATTGCGAATCATGCTCTGCACAAGCTTTGCAAGGTTCACAAGGACTTCGTCGCCAACGAGATGACCGTATGTATCGTTCACATCCTTGAAGTGGTCGATGTCGAAAATCATGAACGACACCGGGAGGCCGGTCCTGTTGAGCTTTTCCTGTTCGCGGAGGAGAACACCGCTAAAGCCAGCACGGTTGAGGCACCCGGTAAGCGGATCTTCCTTACTGGACTTCTCGTACTCGCTCTTTTCGATTTCGAGAGCGCGGAGGTTCTTCTTGAGTTCTTCCTGCTTCTTCTTGTTAATTGCGCGTTCACGACTGTAATCGAAGAACCTGATAATCAAGATGATAAGGAAGGTGACAAACCATAAAGCGACAAGCGTCGTCACGAGGTCCACTTGCGAAATCTTTTTACCCTTGAAGCGGAGCCTATTGATTTCCATGCCGCCATAACCGAGCGGAGCGTTTGTTCCGGTCTGGATTTCAATGAGCGGAATGTTTGAAAGATCAACACGCGCCTTGTGCACGTTGATTTCGTTCTGGGCCACCCACCAACCAGCCACGCGGAATTCCTGCGGGACGAACACGGCCGGATACGGTTCCCTGGTCGGGGTAAATTCAATCTCGTTAAACTTGAGGGAGGTCTCGTCGTTCTTGCGATAGAGCGCCTTATCGTAGCCGCGCATGTAAAGACGGACGGAGCCCTCGTTACGCGGTTTGAGCCACACAAAAAGGCTGTCGTAGTTCGAAAGGTCGAGCCCCTGGAACTTGCCGTCGCCAAGATAAATCTTAATCCCTACATACGGGTAGGCATATCCTTCGCGAAGTTCGTATTCGATAATGACAGAACTATCGGTCCTCGTCATCGTGATAGCCGAAGTACCACCATCCACGGAGTCCGCACTGGCAACCACATTGGAATATTCACCAAGGTTAATATCTAAAATGTCGTCCAGGAAATGCCGATATGCGAACATGGCTACGGCGGTCACCACCAATAGCACAACAATCAGGAAATTCATCCTGAAAAGGGCATACACGTTTCTCATAACCTTTGAAGACATAATCACATATCCATTTTAGACCATGACATTCTAAATATACAAAAAAGGACGTTAATCGCTAAAAAATTATCTAGAAAGCCATCGTCCAAGGCGAGCGATTACGGGTCTTAAAGTGTTCGCCAGCTCTTCTTGGGAATGCGTATCGGGGTGTCCGTGCAAACCGACATTCGATGTAAAGACATGTTTATATTCCAGATCCTTGCGTCCGGCAGCGATTTCGCCATCATAAATTTCTTTAATCGTGGACCCGAGGTCATCGTTCGGCCATACTTTCGTCGAAACGAGCAGGAATTTTACACCGGGATGAGCCTTGCGGAGCTTTTCGAGCAGTTTTACATACGCCTTCTTAAACTTTCCTTTATCCGCATATGGAGGATTCCCCTGAAAATCGTTGATTCCTTCAAAAATCACGATAACCTGCGGGTGGAACTTTTCAAAATCCCAGCGTTCCGGCTTCGAATACGAGGTCACCGAACCCATGACCGTGTAATCATAGAGGCGTTCCATGGTCCATTCGGGTACGATATTGTCGTAGTTGCGGACAAGACCGCGCCCACTGAAGGCATTGACCTGATAGTCAGCATTAAAACCGCTTGCAAGGAGGTAAGCGAAGCTCTTGGAGGCATTCGTCTTGTCAAATTCGGGAGCGTCTTCGGCAGAAGAACCTTCGCAACCATAACCTACGGTAAAGGAATCGCCAATGAACTCGATGCGGCGCTGGGAAGGCTTGGGAGCATCGCCAAATTCGCCATCGACGGAAATGCCGTAAAACTTGATTTCGGGAACACCGCTTTCGCTAATCTTGATGAAGCGGTACTTGTGGAAGGCGCCATCGTCCTGAACCTTAATCGCACGTTCTTCCTTGGAATCGACCTCGAACTGCTCGACTTGCTTGCCGTCGCGATCAAGGCGCCAGCGGGAATGACCTTCGACCGTAAACGTGATTTTCGAGGCTTTGGCGTTAAATGTAATGGATGCGGCAGGCGCACTGGCGCGGCTCACGCCATCGGCATGGGACCAGCGGCCGTTGAACAGCAGATTTTCCATAGTCGAGGAAGCTCCAAACGAGTATGCGGCAAGCGCACTCAGCAAAAGGAATATGCGGACGAGATTCATTGAGGGAATGATAGAAATTTCTGAGTTACTAGTTACTAGTCAATAGTTATTAGTAATGTCATTTTGAGCTGTCATCCTCGATAGTCAATTTTTGTACCCTCCCCATCCCTGCGCAAGCGCCAACCTTACGGCTCAACAATGGGTCTGCATGCAGCCCCGCTGCGTTCGCCTTTTAAGGTTGTGGCCGACGCTTTTTTTTCAAAATAAAAAGGTCACCCTATCAGAATAGGATGACCGTTTTTGCATTTAATTAGGTTACTTACGCTTGCGATGTCGCGGCTTTTTTGCTCAAGACCTTGATTTCTTGAATAAAGGAAAGATCGAGCGAGAACTTTTCTTCCTTGCCGCTTTCCTGAATTTCGACCATCGAGGGGGACTTTGCCAAATGGAGCGCATGCACGTAGAACATCTTTTCTTCGAGCTTTGCGTTTCGCTTGGACTTGTCCATGATTTTTGCAGCAAGCGGAGTGCCCACCGTCTTGGCATAGCGCAAGACCTTCACGAGATCGAACGTGCTCAGTTTCTGATAAACGCTACCGTACTTGGTAGAATCCATCGTTGCCTGGGCAGAAGCCTCATCAGCTTCGTCACGCAAATCATAGTCGATTTTCTTCGCTTCGGGCCATGCAATCGCAAACTCGGCCTTCCATTCTTCTTGTGCAGCCGGCGTGCGGTTTTCCGTGGACTCGCCCACATACGGGAAGAAGCCGTAGTTTTCAAGAATTTCGAATGCACGCGCTTCCAACTCGGGATTCAAAATGAAGCCATAGCCCGGGATGTATTCTTCGGTGCATTCCATGAACTGCGGGAAGCGTGAAAGTTCGCTCAGCACTTCGGCGCTTTCGACCTTGAGGAGTCGAGCCGTGCGCACCTTGGCGCCATAGAACGAAGCGTTCCATTCGGCAAGTGTCGAAGACACGTTCTCAGGCGGCTTGAGCCAGTTGCGGAGATTTTCCACTTCGGATTCAGGGAATCCGCACTTGAGGCCAGCCACATAGGTTTCCTTGTCGAGCGTAAAGCAAAGGAACGTTTCGTCGTTCTTGACTTTTGCAAGGCATGCGAGAGAGTAAAGTACACGCGGAGCCATGCCGGTAGAAACGACCAAGTCGAAGTTCGGGAGCGCCGTGAGGTTTGCTTCAGGAATCGATGCGATAGACGTATCGAGCCAATCTTTACCCGACTTGCTCAGAACAACGGAAGTAATCTTGCCTTGTGCCATGCGGAAATCGACAAGGCCCAAAATCCAAAGTTCGCAAAGCGGACGCGGCATGAATTCCCAAGGCAACACCTTGTTCTTTTCTTGCAGGCGATAAGACGGATCCATCACCCAGAAAAGAAGCGCAGCGTCGGCTGCAGAAAGGCCTTCGCCCAAACCGCTCAGCAAGTGAGCGCAGAGATCGCGATCGCCATGGAAGCGTTCCTTGATCCACCAAGAAATTACATCTTGATGCAAGCGGAATCCGTTCTTATGAATAAAGTCAATAGCGGTTGCCGACGGAAGCAAGAAGGAATTTTCGCGTTCGAGCCAACCGTTCTGCACGAGGAAACTGAAGATCAGCGAGATTTCGTGTTCGCAAGCCTTTTCGGAAACATGGCGGGACGAAGTAAACGCTTCGGCGCAAATCTGACGGCCACGACGATGGAGCGTTCCGTTCGCGTTGATGCGGAGCTGCTTTTTCTTGGCGTTCGCAAGCACGATGCAAATATGCCAATCCAAAAGGTTCTGGAAAGAAATCAGCGGAGAAGCCGTGTCGATTTCGCCTTCCGGCTTGATGTCAAAGCAACCGACAAAGTCGCTAAAGCCAGCATATATAGGAGTCCCACCCACAAAAGAACGGTAAAGGACGAATTCGCGGCACATCGTAAGGAGGAACGTCTGGAGTTCGCGATTCTTGCTTACAGGGACCGTCAGTCGAAGTTCGTTAAATGCAAGTCCTCTGGACCCGCTATTGTAAATCAAGTTCAGGCAGCGGCGCTGCCACATTTCCATCTTGGAAAAAAGTCCCGCAACACGTTCCTTGTCGGAATAAAAAGACAACGTTTCGGACTGGATGAGAGCGTTGTTTAAAAGTCCCTTTTTGCCGAACGCCTTAGCATGGGCGTTGCGAAGCAAGGGCTTGGACATACCATCAAAAAAAGCGTTTAAATCAAACATTATGCACCTTAAAACAGGATGCCAAATATAATAAAAATCGCTCCGTTAGTTAAGGGGCTACACACGTGAACAGGTGTTCTTTAGACGAAAGAACGCTGCTACGCAGCTATAGACGAAAGACGAGAGAATGGTAGGCAGTAGATAAGAAATGCCCGCCGGTGGCGGGCATGAGAAAGCTCAATGCGGAGCGAGCCCGGAGCGCTTTAGCGCGAGCTCACTCCCCCATAGCTAAACTACTTCACGAAGCGTTCGATGTCAGAGACGGAGCCTGCGATGCGCTGCTTGAAGTTCCAGATGCGGGAGAAGGTCTTGCCGTAGCGTTCGAGGATAACGCGGTTATCCAAGATGAGGACCTTTCCAGAATCGGAATCAGAACGCAAGAGGCGACCAATTCCTTGACGGAGTTCGATGTACGCTTCAGGTACAAAGTAATCCTTGAAGAAGTTCTTGTTGGCAGCCTTCATCTCGTTCGTGAGGCCAGCGACAAGCGGGTCTGTCGGGTTCGGGAACGGGAGCTTCGTGATGACGAGCAGTTTGAGAGCATCGCCCGGGAAGTCCACGCCTTCCCAGAGGCTTTGGCAGCCAAGCAGGCAAGCGCCGCGTTCCTTGCGGAACATTGCCACAAGACCATCAAGCGAGCCATCGACATGCTGGCAGAGCAAGAGCTTGTTGCGTTCGGCGAAAGCCGGGGCAAGCACAGTCTGTGCCTTCATCATCGTAGCGACACTCGTAAAGAGCACCATCGTATTTTCTTCAATCGACGGGAGCACCTTCAAAAGCGTATTGTTCAAGGCGTCACCAAATTCCTGAGCCGAAGGCTTCGGGAGGAACTTCGCCACCATCACGGAGCGGCGTTCATTCACGTCGGACGGTTCCGTATAGACACGCACAAACGGTTGCTTGCTCAAGCGCAAATTGTCCATGCCCATTTTCTGCAAGAAGTACGTGAGGTCGGCTTGCACAGAAAGCGTTGCCGATGTAAACGTTGCGGACTTGATCCACGGATAGAACTTTTCTCTCCAGATGCTACCGGAATGGAGCGGGAGTGCATGCAGCTTAATCGTGTGCGGATTGAACGGTTCTTCCATGTAGAACACCCAATCGGCGCGGCCAGCCTTTGTTACAAATTCAAAGTCCGTAACGAAGTGGTTCACTTCGGTCATACGGCCTTCGAGGTCGCTCACGACCCCCTTGAGAGATTCAACATTCGATGTTGCTGCCACAAGCTTTTCAGAAAGAGCGCGGGCATTGGCATACTGTTCCAAGAACGTTGCCGGGTCCGCTTCGTATTCCGCAAGGATGCTGTTTGCGTAGGTAAAGCCGCTGCGTCCGTTCTTCTGCTTTGCAAGTTTCTTGCCAATCTTCATGAAGAAGCGGTGCAAGGCCTTTTCGGATTCGGCAAGCGCTTCGGAGAGTTTATCGCAAAGTTCATGGAGTTCGGGCTGTTCTGCCGGAATGCGGCTTGCAATTTCGGCAATGAGGCCATCGCCACCAGCCTTAGAAGGTTCAAGCGTTTTCGCGATGTTTCTGAATCCAAAGAACGAAATCGAGCGTCCAAACGTCTGGTTGCTGATTTCGGGCAAGCGATGCGCTTCGTCAAACACAATGTGTTCGTAAGACGGGAGCAACGCAAAATCGAGCTGCAAGTCGGCAAGGAAAAGCGAATGGTTTACAAGCACCATGTTCGCGTTCATGGCCTTACGCTTTGCCACAAAGGCGGGGCAGTTGTCGTGATGCGGGCATTTTTCGCCAAGGCAAGACGAAGCATTGCTCGAAAGCTTGGACCAAAGCACGCGATTGCGGCCCTGGCTAAACGAATTGCAATCGTTGATGTCGCCCGTTTCGGTTGTCATTACCCACGGGATGAGTGCCATGAAAGAATCGCGCTCTTCAATGGAGAGGAGCTTCTGCGAGTGCATGAGCACTTCTTCAAACTTGCGAAGGCAAAGGTAGTTGTCGCGGCCTTTCAAAATTGCCGGACGGAGTTCGCCATTATAGATCTTAGCAATCTGCGGGATAGACTGTGTCCAGAGCTGTTCCTGCAAAGTGCGAGTTGCCGTACTGATCAAAACGCGTTCGCCAGTAATAGCCTTGTTCGCGGCCGTAATCAGGTAAGACAATGTCTTGCCGGAACCAGTCGGAGCTTCAAGCACGCAAAGGCCACCCTTGTACATGTTGCGTTCCATGACAGAGGCGAAATCCTGCTGGTTATGGCGCGGCTTGTAATCTTCCACGACAAACGAAATAAAGCCACCTTCCTTAAAGAATTCGCTTACGCGCGGAGCCCTAGACTTAGGCAAAGCTTCTGGAGCGGGAGCCGCAGGCAACTTGTACTTCGGAGCGGCCAAGGATTCAGACTTTGTCGCAAAAAGCGTCTCGTAGCCGGAACCTTCGGCAACTTTAGAAAGGGCTTCAAAGAGCCACGGGTCCATCGAAGAAATCTTTTCGAGAGCCTTCACAAACAAGCGACCGCAAGCATCGGCATCAGGCAAAGCGCGGTGAGCACGGCTGCGTTCAATTTCGAGTTCCTGCACAAGCGTATCGAGACGATGGTTCGGAACATCCTGGAACGCAATGCGCGAAAGCGTGAGCGAATCCCAGAATACATGAGAATCGTAAGAAATACCGACCTTGGTAAACGTCTGCTTGAGGAACTTGGAATCGAAAAGGGCATTGTGTGCAACAATCGGGAGGTCACCGATAAACGAGCAAATTTGCCCTGCTACCGTTGCAAAATCCGTAGCACTTTCCAAGTCCGCCTTGTTAATGCCGGTCAGCGTCTCAATAAAGGGACGGAGTTCAGCAGAAGACGGCTTCACCAGAAAATCGAGATTTTCCTTCGGTTCGCCATTTTCAAAGCGAACAAGCGCGACCTCGATTATTTCGTCTTTTTCGAAATCGAGACCTGTCGTTTCCAAATCAAGCGCTACAAATGCTGGAATCTTTACCATCTTAATCCATCCTTTAAGGCAATGCCGGCAAGTTCGGCATCAGTTGTTCTAAATCGTTTGGACCACTTTTGATTTTCAACGTATCAATCGGGGAACGCCATGCAGAGCCAAAACTAAAGGGATTCAGAGAACCACCATTCGGAAGTCCAGTCCCTTTATCTGCATAATAATAGTCAATAATGTAACCACCTTCAACAAGGTCGTTAAACGAAAACGCCCCATAAGAAGAGCACTTCGCATATTCAAAATTACCCGTCTCTACAGACTTGAGACGAACTATAGCGCCCGCCTTTGCGCCAGGAATTTTACCCACCATCGAGGCCAATTTCAATTTGGAAATCGTCTCGAACGTGAGCTTATTTTCGTACTTTGTCGTAATCACGGTATCGCGGACGCCATTGCTATCGGCCTTTGCCAAAGTCGTGTCGGCATAGCCACGCAGCAAGCTGAACTTGGAATCAGTCGGCCACGGAACATCGCGCTTTACAAGATAACGGACCGGATCAAGCTTTTTCACAGGAACTTGCGCCGTATCTTTATTTTCGACAATAAAGAACATGTCTTTCAAGGAATCTAGAACAGGCTTGTTATAAATCACAATCAAAGAATCATGCGGGAACGCATTTTTCGCCTTGCCCTTAACCTGTACCGTCTGGATTTTCGGAGCGAGCGTATCGGCGTCCATTTCTTTCCATTCAATCTCGGCGTAATTTCGAGCCGTATCCAAAGCGCGATTCAAGGAGTCTTTCCCGTTACGGCAAATAAACTTGTACAAGACTTCGTCTTTCGGTTTTGGATCAAAGTAAAAACGAGGAGCATTCGATGTTCCGAGATACACCAGTCGCGGGTAAAGCGTATCGCCATCTGGCGAAGAAAGATAACAGTTGGAAGTATCCGCGAAAGCAGAGTCAAAATAGATGCGGCGCGTAAAGTTCGCCTCAAGCACATCTTTAAAAGGCTGCGTGACATTATCGAGCTCCATCAGCGAAGTGTCTTGGTCCGCAAGCGCAATCCAAAGCGTGTCCTGCATCGTTTCATTCAAGAGCAAATCCGAAATCCAGACACCCGCAAGTTCCGAAGACGGTTCAATCTTATGGTTTCCATTCCCATCGACAAACGCGACAACGCGATAACGCCCGGCCTTAAGCCCTGTAAACGTGAAGTTTCCAATGCTATCGGCCGCTGTGATATAAAGCGGTTCTTCTTTTGTAAGCATCGGGAGCGAATCCAGCACATGCGTGACCGTATCGCGGTACTTTTCAAGATAGCGTTTGGATTCGCGTTCAGAACCCATCAAATAAAGGCCTACGCTCGGGTAGTTCTTTTTGCGGACAAGAGAATCCGGCACCATCACGCGACCGGAAAGCGTCAAAGAATCAATCGTAGCACCCGTCGAGAACACGACCTGGAACGGCTTTGCCAGCGCATTCCCGCGCAAGTCCTTGATGCCACCGGCAAACGTAACGGTATAAGTCGTTCCCGTATCAAGTTCGGCACGCGAATAAACTTCGAGCATCTTGCCGTGAACTTCGTAACGCAACTTCTTTTCAATCGGAGGCGAAATGGAAATAGCACCACGCGGAATCGAGGCGTTGATCCATTCGTCGAATTCCAATTTCACATAAAGTTCATTCGGATGGTTTGCGGTCTTTGGCGCAGGAGACACCGCCGCGACACGCGGCGGCAGCTTGTCTTCGGGACCACCTGTCGGAGCCACTTGCGTTGCGCAAGCAGCGACCATCAGACATGACGCCAAGAAATATGCAATCTTCGAGAACTTCATTCTCACTTAATCAAATCAATAATCTTGCCAATGCGGGTGAATCGAACGCGGAACGGAATGCGCCACCAAGTCAACGGATTACCAAGGGCAAAATTTCCATCATCGTTTTCGAACGAGAAGTAAATAATAAAAGCCTTTGCACGGATGTTGCGCAGCGAGACAAGTCCCCAATAACGGCTATCGGCGGAATTGTCGCGGTTGTCGCCCATCATAAAGTACTGCGGGTACTTCACGACATAGCGGTCAATCTTTTCTGAACCGAGGTACAAATTGCGCTGGATTTCAAAATGGTTCTTTTCTTCAACTGCAGTGGAATCCGTAGAATCAACCGGTGCGGCAGGCGCCATGTTCAAGCGCTTCACATTGCCATCAAGATCCTGAAGGATGGAACCTTCAAAGGACACGTAACTCACAGGACGGGTAAAGCCGCGATTCAAATCAGGATCGTGCGGGTCAATCATCGGCAAAAAGCCAATCTTCGCCAGTTCCCTGAAATAGTTGAACGGCATCGCGCCAGACAACGTATCGCCAAGCGTAAGTCGCTGTTGAATGACGGTCTGGTTCCTCGAAACCATCGCATTCAACAAGAGAGCACGATCATTTTCGACCGGGAATCTAAAATCGTTGAACACGTAATTGTTGTTTTCGCGGCCATTGCGCAAAAGCGAAAGTTCCAAACGTACAGAAGAATCCGGATTTTCCTGAGCCACGAGCGAACGCAACCACCAGAGTTTAATCATCGGGAGCGAATCGACATACAGCGTATCGCCCACAGAAGGCACTACAAATTCTTCGACTTCATCTCGCGGAGAAAGCGTACGAACATTCGCCGTCCACTTTCCGAATGCCGGGAGGGAATCCTGACGCTTGCCATTCAAGAAAAGCTTGCCACCATGAACCGCCACTCTATCGCCGCTCACCGCAACGCAACGCTTGATGTAGTCCTTCGGACCGTCGGCATAATGCACCAAATGCGGCTGCCCTTTTTCAGGAGCGTGATCCCAATAGTAATTGCCCAGCATAAGCGCATTGAACAAATGCGTGTAACGCTTGGGATTGTTATCGGGATATTCCGGTTCGCCCGGATAACGGAAGATGACGACATCGCCATGCTTGGGTTCAGTGTATCCCGGGAAGTTCTGGTTCGAGAACGGAATTGGGGAACCGTAAGTAAACTTGAGGCCCAGCAAAAAGTCGCCCGTCTTAAGCGAATCTTCCATGGAACCGCTCGGAATCTGAAACGCCTGGATAACGTACTGGATAACGATTAATGCAAGGATGACCGGTACAATGACTTCACGTGTAAAAGATTTAAGAAACTTCTTTACGTTTTTTTTCGGAGATGTCTGTTCCATCAATACTCCCAATTACAAACTTTTAACCGTCTTCACAAAATTACGGCTTACGGTAATCTGCGTCTTGTTCTTGTCGCGAAGCACAACGCAAAGGCGCCCACTATCCGTCTTACGGATTTCGGAGATATAGTCAATCGCCACCAAATGCGCACGGTGGACTCGAACGAACTGGCGCGGGTCAAGCCGCTTTTCCAATTCCACAAGCGTAAGGTCAATAATGTACTGCGACGTAGTCGTGTAAGCCGTCGTGTACTTTTCTTCACTCTGGAAACGAATCACTTCGTCCATGTTCACAAGCAAAATGCGATCGGGTTGCTTGACCTGCAATCGCTGCATGTAAAGGCCGCTCGCGCTCATCATTTCCTTGAACTTGTCCCACGAGAAATCTGCTGGAACGCCCTGCCCGACTTGTTGCGGCATGCGCTTGCGGAGCTTTGCCATCGTCGCCTGCAAACGCTCGGGATCAATCGGCTTCAACAGGTAATCCACGACATTCTCTTCGTAAGCGCGAAGAGCAAAGTTATCGTAGGCCGTCGTAAACACGATGAGCGGGATATCATCCTCGTTCAGAGTTTTCAATACTTCAAAGGCATCCATGTCCGGCATCTGGATATCCAAGAAAATGACATCCGGGTCGAGTTCATGAATCTTATCAATCGTCTGCGCGCCAGAAGACGCTTCGCCCAAAATTTCAATTTCGCCCGAATAAGCTTCGAGCAGGGAACGCATGCGCACGCGTGCTAGTGGTTCGTCATCGGCAATTAAGGCAGTAAACATATTATCCAACTCTTACTTTTTAATTTTCTTATAAAAACGAATTAGCACAGCTTTCACGCCATCGGCATCGCGATAGACATCGCCAAACTTCATAAAAGCCAAATTTCCAACCTTATCACGCTTAAAATCCCAACGAACCGAATTGTCCGAGAGGCTCACCTTCACAATGCTATCGGCATATACGAATGTTCCGCGGAGCGTATCAACACTCACGGAATCCTTCATGATAGATTCGACCACCACGGCCTTGCCGTCGTTGAGCAAGTCCATATCCACAACACGCTGTTTACAATTTTCACAGGGCAAAATGCCCGAATAGAAGCCAAAGACATCCGCAGGAATTTCTACGGGCGGCAAATCCGGAAGCGGCTCCGATTTTTGATCGGAACATCCCATAAAAAGTCCACACAGCATTGCAGTTAGCGCACAGGCATACTTCATGCACAATAATCTAAAAAATTTCGGACAAGACAAAAGGAAGGCGGCACTAAAAACCGGTCGAATAGACCAATCTAAAGCCGAGAGTCACTTTGGAGCGAGCCGGGTCTAGCTTTTCGCGTTCTTTGGGGTCAAGTGCGGTTACCTTGTCCGACCAGCCACCACCACGAACAACGCGATATTCGCCCTTTTGGGGACCTGAGTAATTATCGCTTTTATTTTTCGGATAAGTGTCATACCAGTCATTGACCCATTCGGCAACGTTACCGGCCATATCGTAAAGGCCAAAATTGTTCGGCAACTTTTGAGCCACTACATCAGGACCAGCAGTTTGTCCGTAATACGCATACTTAGACGCGACATCGGTATCCCAATAATAAGTTGTCGAAGTACCACCATGAGCCGCAATTTCCCATTCATTTTCTGTCGGGAGACGGATAGAAGCGGCAGAGTAATTTATTTCTAGATCCACGAGAATCGAATCACCGGCAATGGACTTGTAGACGTAGGCCGTATCAAGGCCTGCAAGTTTCGAGAACGCATTGCAAAAGAGAGCGGCACGGAACCAGCTCACATTCGAGACAGCAATCGAATCTCCTGTCTTAGACTGTTTCGGCAAGTCCTCCATTACAAATTCATAAACCTTCTGGGTCACTTCTGTCGTGGCCATAGAAAATGAATTCACGCCAAACGAATTCACACCGCGAGTAATCGTCGCCTTGGGAATTTTAGCCCACTCAAACATGCCAAAAATCGTGGGGTCCACATGCAAAGAATCATTACTCGAAGAGGAATTACTTACAACGCTAGACGAGCCGCCCTTATCAACAGGAGGTAAACTACTGCCTTCGACAGCATCACCGCTTGCCGTGCAAGCCTCAAGCGCAAAAAACGCCCCTAGCGACAATATCGCCACGGACGTCATGCAATGCGGTATGAATGGTTTCAAACGCATAGTCACCCCCTCGTCAAAGATTAACGGACAACGCCGACGCGGTAAAGCTTCTGCCTTGTCTTGCCGCTTTCGAACTTGACCTTCAAGCGGGCCGTGTAAATATCCGAACCCAGGTTGTGCAAGTCGAGATTAGCTTGATTTACGCCGGCAATGCCATCCGGAATGTCCGTCTTGAACACGCACAAACCAGTGATGTCATAAAGTTCAAGTCTTACCGTACGCGGCTTTGCGCCCAGTTCCATGCGAACCTTCGCTTCGCCACCGCGCACCGGATTCGGGAAAATAAAGAAGTCCGTAATTTCGTCCTTGGCCTTTACGGCATCGACATCGCCAAGCTTAGAAGCATCGAAGAATCCCGTGCGTTCATTGCCTGCAGCCGGGAGCGTCCAAGCGGCGGCGGCCTTTTCAGCGCCATCGGCAGCCTTGTCCAGACGGAACGCGGTCACGCCCGTTCTGTGGAACGCGTAAAGTTCCGGGCCCTTGGAATTCTTAACAGCATCCGTCACAAAAATGCTCATCGGAACAGCCTGCTGCAACGAATCCATCGATTCGTAACTGCCAGCCGCAATCGGGAAGCGGTCCGTCACGCGCTTGCCCTTGCCCGTGTAAGCATAGACCAAGCCATTGCTCGACGGCACAAGAATTTCAGGAAGCTTATCGCCCGTCACATCGACAATCAGCGGATCGCTGTGGAATCCCGTAATAGGCGTACCGCGATTAATCGTCGCCGGGAATCCGTCTACAGGAAAGCCAAAGCGGTCAAGCGCATAAACGAGGTTATCGCCCAGGAATACAATTTCCGGGTATGCATCGCCATTCAAATCGCCGAACGCCATTCCAGAAGTTTCATCATCGAGCCCGCTCGTTCCAGCCGCGCCACGCTTGTAAACGCGCACCCACTGGGCCTTCTGCTTACCACCTTCGCCAAGCTTAAAGCTAGCGACTGTACCGCGGCTGCCAAGCATCACCGCTTCAACCGTTCCATCACGATCCAGGTCCGTGCAAGCCACACGGAACGTTTCGTTCTTGGATGCAGCCACTTGTGCAAATCCAGCGTTTTGCTTGCTAAAGCTCGGCTTTGCATCGGCCTTGTTTTCGAGCGAGAACTTGCGCATAAAGATTTTGCCATCTTCACCCACAACCACGCCATAGTAATCTTGCTTGTCCACCTTGCAAATCGCCATGTCTTGCGGGTGAGCAATGCTTTCCGTCGAGGTAAACGTGCGTGTCATTTCATCGGTCAAGTTCACCGTCCAGAATCCGGAATCCGCAGCAAAGAACACATGCGAACTTGCGACAATCGGCCCAACCAAAGCAGAACCCACCGCCGGAGCACCCGCAACAGATTTCAGCAAATCCATATCATCTTGCATCGGGACGCCGGCATTAAACGAAGTGCGTACCAAATGCTTCTGGTGCAAAGAATAAACGCGTTCGCCATCGCTAGCAAGCCCGACAAGCGGTCCGTAGCTTGGGCCAAAACGGTACAGCGGAACATTCACAGTCTGATTCTTTTTCGAAACCTGCTTTTGCACCACAGACGTGTCCGACATGTACAACGTATCGCCAAGAGCGTTCATCGCCTGGAGCGTTCCGTCTTCAGAAGCAAACACAATCGCCTTGCCCGTTTCATCATTTTCGTAATTGACAAATACGGCACCGCGCACAGCATTCGCAAGTCCCACATTCTTCGGGAACTTCGACTTTTCGATACTTCCATCGTCAATGCTAATCGTTACGCGAATGATTGGTGCTGCAAAGTTGATTACGCTATCACCCATGAATGCATTTGCGGTCCTTTCAATGCGAGCATCCTTCGGAATTTCCACAGAAATCTTGATTCCCGTATAGCCGCCATGCGTCGTCGCGGTATTCGCATAACCCGTGGGCATAATCGGCTTAGTTGTATCCGGAAAATCCATCGGCATGATAGTCTTGATTGTATCAAGCATCTTGAGAGAATCCTTCTTTTGGTCTTTGGTATAACGCACATGCGGAAGCAAGTCCGTGCCGCTACCAAAATCGTAGGTATCTTCGCCAAGAGCGTTCTTGAACGACTTGCCAATACTCAGGATGCAATCAGATTCCACGAGCGAAAGCCCAAACTGATGGTCACGAAATTCGTTTCCACCCCAATAGTTTGCAATACCATACTGGAGTGTTTCGCGCAAATACCAATCGTTCACTTTCCACACGGCGATGCCACTTCCCGGGAGCCCCGCATCAAAACTGCTCACGCCAAGCACAAGGCCTTCCGCCTTTTTCTTGTTGGGTTCGCACTTGCCCTTGACACAGACTGTATCTTCGAATACCGTATAAAGGCTATCGACAAGAATTTTTCTTTTCAAAGTCGTATCGTTATTCTGCTTCGCTTCGCCGAGATACACTTCCACCATCCCGTCCTTAGCCCAGGAACGCTGGCGGTTTTCAATCAAGATGTATTCACTGGCGCTCAGGGCGACCTTCACGATTTCGGTCCCGAGACCGCTACCCGCCGCCGCAATATCGACCGTCACCGGATGCCCCGCCGTCGGGCGCACTTCCTTGACATTGGACCAACCCATATAGGCTCGTTCCCACGCGGCTGGGAGCACCGGGAAGAACCCGTTGCCCGCATTGTAGCCAGCAAAGTCCATCATGTCGAAATAGCCCAAGCGAGAAATTCCCTTGGCAGCATCGTAAGTATTCGGCATTCCCAATTCACGGCCAATCTGGTTCACCACGAAACCGTTGATGCCCCAGTTCAGCCCGTCCTGCGACGCCGTTTCGCTCACCACCATGATTGATTTAAGCGTATCGATCGAGGAACCCTTCAGCACAATACCGTTATTCAGGGAATCCTCCGAAATCACAACTCCCGGCAGGGAATCAGGCAAATAGGTCCAATAAGCCCCAGAAACAAAACTATCCCAAAAATCGCCCGGAGTGTTGGCACCCTTCGTTCCCAGGCTACCTCCATCCACAAGACTGCTGGCACCGGCATGCGCAATCATGAACGCGCGCCTTGTATTCGGATTTTTAGAAAGCGGAATATTGAACGGAGAATCCTTCGAACCATGAGCCTTCATCACTGCATCGTACACAAAGCGCAAGTAATCGCATGTGCGCGCGGAATCGTACTCGGCAGCCTTTTCGTCCTTCATCCTCTGGGTACGATTGTAATCAATCATCTGCTTGTCGAGCGTGTAAACCGTCGGGATAATACTATCCTTGATGACAAGTTCGCCACCACTAGCCGCCTTGTAATAGGCATTCGCAAAGCCCAAGTGCTTTTTCCAATAATGGACGCTCTTGCGGCTCCCCGACGGATCGAGATAGTAAGTCGCCGTATCGGAATCGAACAGGCCTGTTCCCGTCGTAAGCGAGTTATCTTTCGGATATTCTTCCTTGAACTGCACGCGCAATACGAAAACTTCAAGAGTATCAACGGCATGCGCCAAAGACGCTAAGGACAGCACACCTAAAAACAATGCGAAAAGCTTGGCATTTAACTTCATAGTTATAATTTACAAAAGTAGACAGTTGACAGTTAGCTGTTAGGAGTTAAAACAGACTAAAAAAAGACCAAAGTCGTTAAGGAAAGACCGGGAAAGACGATGTCGGCAGTCCATTCTGCTTGCCGACGGCGCCCTTTGCTTAAATCTGCTTATAGCTTCGCGGAATGTTGAGGCGCCAGGTGCCGGAGCCAAAAGATTTTCCGCGATGGACTTTTTTCACGCGGAGTTTGAGGAAAGTCGTTGAATTACGAACAAAAGAAATCTTAGATGGCGTTTTTATGCCTTTAAATTCCTTGTATTCCTCAATGATAATTTTTTCTGTGCCGCCATCACGGCCAGGCATTTCAAGCCATTGCACTTCGCCATTCTTTTCGGCATAAATATAGCGGCGGGTCAACGCATCGCGGGCTTCGTGAATCTTCACCACAAAAGAATTGGCGCGAGCAGAATCAAGATTTGCGGAATCAACACCCGCGGATTCCAGACCTGCACCAGGAATCACGGAATCGCGTACCGAGATTTCTTCGAGATTTTCGGGCACCACGCGACCGTCAAACAAGCCCGCGACTTGATGGATATGCACAAGCGGGAGCGATGGGTCATTGAGCAGCCCGACCATGTAGCCAGCGCCCTTCACATACATTTTTTCCGTGGGGAAAACCATCTGCCAGCCTTCTTCAAGCCACAAGAGCGAGGCAACGCCTATGCCAAGCGAACCGGTCAACTCCATGCGGTAGCGTTTGTTCGGAACAGAAAACAGCACGGCATCCAAATCCTGCGTCTTGCCATCCGGCGAATAAATCGTGAGCGAAAACAGAGCCTTCAAGCTATCGACAGGGGCTTCGGCGCTTTGCACTGTAGGCGCAGTCGATTGCTTTCCGCCAACGCATCCCGTCAAAAAAAGCGACAGCAATAGCAGTGAAAACAATCCTCGCGCAAATGCGGAATATTTCGCCACATCGAAGGTCATGCAAACCTACTTCTTCTTGCCAAAGAATTTCAATGCAGCGGGGTGCTTGGGATTGAGCTTGAGCAATTTCTTGTACGACTTGCGGGCTTCCTTTTTGAGTCCAAGAGCTTCCTGAATGGCGCCCAGATGTTCCCAGAACACATCGTCGCGGTTCATCTTCTTGTGGTCAATCAACTGCATCGCTTGGTATGCTTCGTCAAAACGTCCCATGCGGTACAAGCCCCAAGCCTTGGAATCCAAATAAGCGTCCTTGCCTTCGCCATCCTTTTCAAGCGCAAGCGCTTCGAGCACAAGCTTATAGCCCTTCTCGACTTCGGCAGGAGTGCGATTAAGTTCAATCAGCGAATAGCCATAATAATTCAATGTCGAAGCCATTTCGTGCGGAGAGAAATCAGGCTGTTTCAACAAAATTTCAAAATGGCGGAATGATTCATCATAGCGTTTGAGACGTTCCAAGTTCATCGCCATCGAAAGGCGCACACGGCTGTACGAGGAATCATTCGCAAAGAACTTTTCGAGCATAGCCTCCGCTTTGATGCGGTTATCAACTGCACGAGCCTTTTTCGCGGTATCAGCCCGCAAATCCTTTTCAAGATCCAAAGCTTCGCCAATGAGCGCTCTCGAATAGATGTCCAAAATCTGCAAATACTTTATTTGCGCTTCAGTCTTCATCTGCACAAGTTTTACAGAATCCACAATGCCGGGGAGCGGTTTCCACGTTTCCCAAAATTTCATGAGCGAATCGAGCAAGGGGAACGCCTTTTCGTACTTATCGGCAAGTGCGTACACCGAAGCAAGCAACATTCGCGTATCGCCGTTGCTCACGGAATCGGACTTTTCGGCGTACTTGATAGCCTCGGCATAATTCTGTTCGCTCGCAAAAATGTTCACAAGTCCAAGGTAAGCGCGGTTTGCATATTTCGGCTGGCCCTGCAATTTACCAACGGCGGCAAGCAAGTGGACTTTTGCGCTGTCGCGCATGTCGATATCGTATTCGTACTGGCCGATAAAGCACAAGACTGCAGGCGTGCGCACGCCATCTTCGTAATACTTCTTTTTAGCAAATGCATAGGCGCTATCCCCGGGCATCGAAGAAAGCACCATAATCGTCATTTCTTCGTCTTCGGGTTTTGCACTCGTGAGCGTGTCTACAACGGCAGCAGCTTCCTTAAAACGCTTCATCGCCATGAGACCGCGCACTTTCTGCAAGAGCAACTGCTTATCGCCAGTCGCTTCGTGAGCCTTGCCAAAAAGGTCCACCACCGCAGAATCGCGGCCCATGTCCAAAAGGAGCGAAAGCTGGCGCTGGAACAACGTGGAAATGTAATTGACCTTTGGTAACAGCAAGTCGTAAACGCGGACTAGCTCATTTTCGTCTCGAACGGCTTCAAGGAACAAGCTGTAATCGTAAAGGAGAGCCATGTCCTGATAGCGCGAGGAATCAAGGCCCATCACAAAATACTTGCGGCAAGAATCGACTTCGCCGGCCTTTACATAAAGGCGCGCAAGCAACGCGTACTGCGCAGCAGTGCGTTTACCCTTGAGTTGGGAAGCCTTCTTCGCTTCGACAAGAGCGAGCGAGTCTTCACCAGCAGCAATTAAGCGTTCGGCAACGCCAAAGCCCAAATAACGGCTCGTCGGATCGGCCTTGTAAGCCTGTTTCCAAAAGAAATCCGCCTGGCGCTGGTCACCGCGCATTTCCATGGTTTTCGCGAGGAAGAAAAATTCATGGGCGGCTTCGAGGTCCACCTCGACTTTGGGCGTTTTAGAAACGACATCCTCGGTGACTGTTTTCACCAAGGCAGAATCTGCCGCTGTCAAAGTTTTCGTATCGACATCACTCTTTTTTGCAGGAGCAGAACTACAGGCGCTCAAAGCCGCCATTCCTAAAGAAAGCACCCACGAAAAAAGTACATGACGCATTAAAAACTCCCGAAACAATTTTAGTCAGCAATAATAAAGTTCACACGCGTACCCGGTTTTAGATAGTCGCCGTATTTCGGAGACGTTTCGATAACAGAACCAGGACGTGCGCCATCTTCACTCTTTTGACGCTTTATAGAGCCCACCTTGAAACCAAGCCTATCCATTTGCGGATAAACTTCATCCATGAGGGTTCCTTCGAAATTGGGGAGCAAAACTCTACCTGTTGTAACGCCGGCAGAAATAACGACCTTCACCGTATCGCCAATGCGAACCGTATCGCCAGCAATCGGGATGGTACGAATCACGACGCCGCGCGGAATACTCTGGTGGGCGCCCTTCACAATTTCACCTTGAACAAGACCTGCACGGGCAAGCGAGATATCGGCCTGTTTTTGGCTCTTACCGCGCAAATCAGGAATCACGACCTTGCGGAGCCCGAGACTCTTCGTGAGCTTTACCGTGCGGCCAATCTTTGCAGTGCGGCCCGCCTTGGGCATTTGCACAAGCACCATGCCGGCAGGCACCTGGGTGCTGTAGCGGCCTTCTTCAACCCATTCGTACTTAAAGCCAGCCGCAGTCAAAGCAGATTCAGCGGCCTTTTCCGAGAGGCCTTCCAAATTAGGAACTTCACCTGTGCGGGCGAAAGCCCCTGCAAATGCAGGCATCAAAAGCTTATCGACCATAAAGACAAGCACAATTACAACAACAATCCAAATGACCAGAGCCTTGAAAAAAGCTGTATGCCTTATCTTATTCCAAATCGACTTTATTTTATTCATAACAGTTCAGTTAGGTTTAGCCCTTAGTAGCCTTTTCTTGGAGCACATCTTCGTCAAAGATGACAATATCCTTGCCGGTCATAGCAATGGCGTTAGCCCTGACAAGCAAGGAACAAATGCGGCTCACCGTTTCGCGAGTCGTACCCGACATATCGGCAAGTTGCTGCTGGGTCGGACGATTATGGATAACCGTCACCATGGTTCCGTTGTCCGTATGGATACGTACACCGCGTTCCTGCATCAAGTTCAGGAGCGTTCCAGCCACACGGCCAGACACAGACATGGTCGAAAGCGAGCCAATCTGCTTGTTCGCCTTGCGGAGTCGCTTGCAAAGTTCGCTCATGAGCGCCATTGCAATTTCGGGAGTCCTGCGGATAAGGCTAAGGAAAGATTCACGGTGAATGACAAGCAAAGTAGCGTCAGTCACCGTACGGACGGAGGCAGACCGGGGTTCGCCGTCAATGAGCGACATTTCCCCGAAAAAGTCTCCACGTTCAAGGAAAGACAAAATGGTTTCTCGGCCGTCTATGCCAGTCATATAGACTTGCACAGAACCAGTGGCGATTAAATACAAAGCCTGCATAGAATCGTCACCTTCCAAGACCACAGTCTCATCGCGATTGTAGTTTTTGACAATTACCAAGTTGGCAATCATCCCCAACTGTTCCTCATTGAGCTCCGAAAAGAGTTCAACACCCTTTAACAAATCAACTGCGGTTGTATCCATTTTATTTTCCCCTTATTTTGTTTTAGTCCAGATCAACGACGATACTCTGGTCGCGCTTGGCACCGATAGAAACCATGCCAATCTTCACGCCCACGAGTTCCGCCATGCGATACAAGTACTTCTTTGCGTTTTCCGGAAGTTCTTCGAACTTGCGGCACTTGCTCGTATCGACCTTCCAGCCCGGCATTTCTTCGTAGACCGGCGTGCAACGTCCGACCTTGGAAAGCTGGTTCGGAATGAGATCGAGCTTTTCGCCATCGCACATGTAGTGCGTGCAAATCTTGATAGTGTCGAACGTGTCGAGCACGTCGAGCTTGGTGATAGCGAGGTGAGTGAGGCCATTCACGACCGTTGCCTTGCGGACAACCGGAGCGTCGAACCAACCGCAGCGGCGGTTACGGCCAGTCGTTGCACCGAATTCGTTACCAATCGTACGGAGCTTGTCGCCTGTTTCGTCGAGGAGTTCCGTCGGGAACGGACCGTTACCCACGCGGGTGGTGTAAGCCTTCACGACACCGACAACCTGGTCGAGGACCGTGGGGCCAATGCCTGCACCGCAGCTTGCGTAACCGGCAACCGTGTTGCTGGAGGTCACGAACGGGTAAGTACCCTGGTCCACGTCGAGGATAGTGCCCTGAGCACCTTCGAACACGAGGCGCTTGCCTTCCTTCACGGCCTTGTAAAGCATTTCGCTCACGTCGGCAACGAACGGCTTGATCTTCTGACCGAGTTCGAGGTAGTCCTTGATGACCACTTCCGGATCAATTTCCGGAACATCGTACATCACCTTGAATTCTTCATTGTGAACCTTGGCCATAGCTTCGACACGCGGACGGAGTTCGCGTTCGTCCATGAGGTCACCCACGCGCACGCCAATGCGGTTCACCTTATCGCTGTAGCACGGACCGATACCACGACCCGTAGTACCGATAGCAGCCTTGCCGGCCTTCTTTTCCTTGGCCTTGTCCAAGGTGGAGTGGTACGGGAGCACGACGTGTGCGTTGTTAGCGATGAACAGACGACCTTCCGGGTTGATGCCCTTCGTATGGAGGTCTGCAATTTCGTTCAATGTCTGGATCGGGTCGAGCACGACGCCGTTACCGATGACGCAAATCTTGTCCGGGTGCATAATGCCCGAGGGAATCAAGTGGAAGACGAACTTCTTGTCGCCTACTTCCACGGTATGGCCGGCATTGGCGCCGCCCTGAAAACGCACGATAATATCTGCATCGAGCGTTAAGAAATCAACAACCTTGGCTTTTCCTTCGTCACCCCATTGGGAGCCGATAACAACACGATTTGCCATAAATCCTTCGTTTTATTTCTTTGACATCGAAACGGTTGCCCCAAGGTACCTCCCTGGAGCCCTTTTTCGCCATAAAGATAGTAAGTCCTTTTTTGAAAAAAGGAACGCCACATTATAGAAATACAAAAAAATATGGCCAAATGTACGAGCTAAGGCGCTTTTTTCTTATTTTTTAATTATGTCCGAAAAAATTAAAACGCTTATCAAAAGACTTGCACCACTTCTTGATGAAAATTCCGATGTTTTTCGCGAATTGGAGACATTTTTTAGCGCCGAAGGAAAGATCGACATACACCTCGGCGACCTTGGAAAATTTCTAAAAAACAACAGAACGTATCAAGTGGTCCGCATAAACGGCAATAGTTACAAGGACTGCGTTTACGATCTCGTCGACAACCACCCCGAACTGATGGAAGCCATCGGCATGTTGCGCTATTACAAGGCACCCGCCGGAAGCATCAAGTGGGAAGATGTCGAGGCCGCAGAAATTGCGATGGGCAACGAACTCACGGTGAACGCCTACGGCTGGGCACCTGACGCCTGGACCCTCTTTGAATCGGACGGGAGCGAGCACGGACTCGTCGCGATCGTTGCGCTAGATTCGCTGTTGTAGCGGCGAAGCCGCTGTGATTAGTTGTTAGTGGTTAGTGGTTAGGATCCATTTCTGGTTCTTCTAAAATTTTTGTCGTAAGCCAATGCAAAAGACGTTATTTATCACCACGATTTTCGTGATAACGACCTAAAGCAGCTCCATTATCCAAATACGCTTTTGCATTATAAGCTTCAGCAGTTTTCTTCGTATCAGTGATACCAAGAAATCCTTGATCAGAACCATAGGCTCCATGCAATAACATTACATTATAATTTTCAATGGATTCCATAGGCTTAGAAACAGCCCAATTCAAACTCATAACCGTAAACAATACAATAAGAAATGTTTTCACCATAACCAACCCAATTTTTAATACTCTACAACAGTGCCATCATTTCGATAAAATTCTAATTCCCTATTTCCCGTCCATTTTACATCAGAAC
>CAMZFJ010000003.1 GCA_947306025.1 uncultured Fibrobacter sp. | reverse complement strand
TTTCGCGTTCTCGATTAAATCCTTGATGTCCTTGATGACGATTCCGCTTGCCTTCAAAAGGTTTCTCAAAAAGCTTTCGATGGCATTGCTTAATGCGTTGCTTTTATACAAATGAATGTGATTTTCATTTTCGCTGTCGATGAGGTTGTCTAGAATTTCTTGAATAGATTCATTTGTTGATTTGTTTTGTTCGGATGAAATAAAGCTTTGTCTGTAGTTGTACTCGGCTGCGTGTTCGGCAAATAAATCCAAAAGCGTCGTGGTGCTTTTGGTTGCCCTTTGCAAAGGCGGTTCAACGGGTTGCTCATCGCCTTTGAAAGCATTTATCTTCAATTCAGGCTTGTTTTCCAGCTCTGTCGCTGCCGCATGCAAAAGATTGATGACTTCTGCTTGCTTGAGACTCACTTGCGAAACGTCCTTGAAAACGAGCGTCATTGCGAGTAAAATGAGGTCCGTGTAGGGACTGGACTCATTAATCACAATGTTGTTCTGCTCGGCCATACCACACTTCTCCGAATTGACGGGATAAAGATAACTTGTATAGACCCTTACTTGCAATAACCCAAATGGGTTATTGTTGCAGAAAAAATGGCGAAAATCTATTTATTTCTGGAAAATATTTTCGAGAGACGCCATGAAATAGTTCTTTTTTTGCTCGTTGGTGCCTTTTAAAAGTTGTTCTACGTCACTTTTAGTCAAGTTAGGGTAGTACTCGTGGAGTATTTTTATGTGTTCGTCGCGCTCGTCGTTTTGCCCCAAAATGTTGCAGCAAGCGATTATAATCAGGCGAATCGGCATTGCCTTAGGCGTAAAGAGCAAAACCTGGTTGGCAAGGTTTTTGCATTCCTCGATTTTTCCTTGCAACAGCAAAAGGAACGTCTTTGCTTGGTATGCGTGCTGGAGCGCCGATTCCGGAACATGCTTTATGCAATCGTCAATCAGCTCTGTGGCGAGCTTTTCTTGCCCGGTTAAAAGGTAAATCTGGGAAAGAAGTGTTCGGGCCATAATCGTTTGCGGATTGGCTTCGATAACTTGTTTGAGATACGCAATAGCTTCGGCCTTGTTCCCGATGGTAATGTTGTATAAAGCCATAATCAACTGCGAATAGATGGAATAGGGCGCACAGTACATGGCTTTGCGAGCGATTTCGCCTAGAGTTTGGGAACTTTCGACCGGGTTGCCCCAGTTTTCCAGGAAGGCGTAATAATAGGCCGTGGCAAGAACGTAAAGAACAAAATCATTGTAAGAGTCGTCCTTGACAAGTGGACCGAGCATTTTTTTGCAAATTTCAAAGGATTCTTGGCTGCGGTTTTCGAGCTTGGCGTAACAGTAGGTTGCTGCGTACCACCAGTAGGGAATAGGGCTTTTTTCGGTGTATTTTAGCTTGGCCGATGCTAGTGCTATGCTTCTGAACAATAGAATTGTGGACTTCTGGGCGAGCATCTGTAGGTCGTCCGAGTTGATTTTTATTGAAGTCGTCCAAAGAATTTCGTGAGATGTACCTATTCTGACAGATATATATAAGATTTCTTCGCCGTTTTCCGGGACCGAAACTTCAATGAGAAAACCGGGTTCCGTGTTTGTATCCGAGGTGTCTATGATGCGGAATAGGTGGTATTGGTGTATCGATTCGACAATTGAGAGATAAAGGCTGTAAGCGTTGCTGTGTTCGGGAAAGGAACCTTTTGCTTGAAAAGAAATGACTAGATCCTTCGGTGTATTGTCTATTTCGAAACTTTCCTTGGGGAACGTACCTGCGGAAACCGCTTCGGTTCTGTTGGTTACTTCGAGTATTTTGTATATGTTGGCTAGGTGAACTTTGACTGTATTCGCCGAAATGTTCAGCGTTTTGCAAATCTCGTTATTCGTAAGTCCCTTACGAAGTAAATTCAATATTTCTTTCTGACGTGGCGTCAGTTCCTGCGTCTTTTTATTCTCAAACATGGTTTAAATTTAATTTTTTACCTTGTCTCGTTGGCTCCATCTATATTTCAAAAGCCTTTTTTTGACGAAAAAACGCCTTTTTGAGCGAAAAAACGGAAAAAAGCCATGTTCTGGAGATGTGCACTTTGTCTATTTGTTCACTTTATGTATAACTGAATCAAATAATGTAAGGCGAATTTGTCCATATATATGTTACATTGTCTATATATATAGTAACAGACTATATAAACTTAATAAATTCTAAATTTTGTAGATAAGAAAATATGAGTTTATTGAAAAATTAAATTTACGATTCTCAAAATTGCGAATAATTGATTATATTGCCGCTTGTAAGAAATATGTATTACAAACAAAGAAAAATGTAAGAAAAAAATATACATGTGTGAGAGATTGTACGAAGTATGATAGGGGCTTCTCTACAATTTCTAGCTATGCAACTGAATCTTCATTTGAGACGGACAATGTCGATACGTGAAGATGTAGTTGTTGTGTCTAGAATAGTTGAAAATGATGGGAAAGGGTACAAAGAAGCTATTAATAAGCTTAATCTTTTCCTAGTAAATATGGAACGCGATAGCATGGTAAAGACTCATGCTGTTTCGGAGTATCATGGCGACCGAGCGGTTGTGCCATCTAAAGTCGTTTATTTGAACTTGTATTTTGTACTTGCGGCAAATTTTAAGGGCGGAAATTATGTTGATTCATTGCGCTACCTCTCTAGAGCGGTAGGCTTTTTTTTAGATCATTCATATTTTGAGCGAACAACATCGCCTGATATGCCGCAAGGCATCGAAAAGCTTGCTATAGACATGGAAAATATGAATATGCAAGAAATGAATAATTTGTGGGGGACGATTGGCGCTAAGTATGTACCTTCGGTACTTTATCGCCTGAAAACGGTTGCGCTTGGAGGCAACTACTCATATTATCAACCTTACGTTGTCCGACTTCCTGAAAATTCGGAATTGGGGGTCCTCTAATGGAATACACAAAAAATGTGGATGTATCTCTTTGCCATGAGTACTACAATGGTAGTTCTTGTGGTTTCAAAGTGTTACCATCGGTCGAAACGGCAGAAATCTTGAGGAAGGAGCAAGCCCTGTGCCGTATCTATGATGGAAAAGTGCGCATTATGGCGCCTGTAACTGCTTTTGCGGAAGAGACAACTCTCTTCTTTTATGTAAAAGCTTCTATTGCCGAAATTTGGAATATGACATATTTCGACGGAATTGTCCATGACGAATTTCCGGTATCGGTTGTGTCAAGCAAGGGTGCTTATTTTGAGGGGCGGCAAAAAAATTTGATTCCCGAACTTCAGCGAATGTTCGGCGTTATTTTTGCGTTAGAGCTTCATTTGACTCCTAAGCAGCCGCTTGTGTGCACTGTCAAAGTGCCGACAAAAAAATTGAGGTGGTGCTATTGCGTTTCGGGCATTTATGCCGAACGCGATTTGCGAATAAATGACTCGCTGGATGCTGAAAATCCTGTGCAGTTTGATTGCGTGGAAAAAACATCGCGACTCTCTCTTTACATTTCTCGGAGCGAAATTCCGATTGTGAGCGGGGCGCCTTCACGGTTCCAACTGATGGATTCAGCAACGTCCAAGGTTTTGATGAAAAACCTTCCGAATGCAAATGGTAGGACTATTGCCAAGGCGAGTCTAGATGATGGCACGCGAGCCATTGTCGCAGAATGTTTTATTAATCCATAACCATAGGAGAATCATAAATGCCTGCATCATACAAAACTCCGGGCGTCTATCTCGTTGAAAAAGACGCGTTCCCGGGCTCGGTGGTGGAAGTTGCAACCGCTATTCCTGCGTTTATCGGCTACACCGAAAAGGCGGAATACAATGGAAAGGACTTGACAAACAAGCCCTTCCGCATTACTTCCTTTGCTGAATATCTCAACATCTTCGGTGGCGCTCCGTCCATAAGGTTTACTTATGGCAAGGCTGCCGATGCTGCCCCTGCCGAAAACGACGAAGGCGAAGGTGAATCCGAAGCTAAGAGCGAAGAAGGCAAGGCTGTTCTTACCGCAAAGAAGATGTATCGTCTTTACGATTCCATGCGCATCTTCTTCCAGAACGGTGGGGCCGCTTGCTATATCTGCTCTGTCGGCGGTTACAGCAAGGAAATTGACAAGGATACCTTGCTCAATGGCATCACGCCGTTTGTCAAGGAACAGGAACCGACGATTATGCTTGTGCCGGATGCCGTTTCTTTGGACAACGCTTCTGATTGCGCTAGTATCCAGAACGCCTTGCTTGCTCATTGCGACAAGATGCAGAATCGTTTTACTATCCTCGATGTGTTCGATGGTTACAAGGAACCTCTGGAATGTATCAACACGTTCCGCGAAGGCGTGACCTCGTTCCTCAAGTATGGTGCAGCTTACTACCCGTGGATCCATACGAATATCGTTTCTCCGAACGAAGTTTCGTTTGCCAATATTGACCCGGCCGATGATGCATACGCAACGCTTGCTTTGGACCTTGCGCAATCTGTTGTGCCGGGCCTCAAAACGCTCGATGACGATACGTCGAACTTGACCAAGCGCGAAGCAGAACTTGTAAGTTTCTTCAAGAAGCTTAGCGAATTTGATGCGGCGAAGGACGATCCGACGGATTTGCACAACACCTTGAAGGTGGTTTGCCCGAAGTATGCTACCATGATGAACAATATGAGCGAAATGCTCAACTTGATGGCTCCTTCTGCTGCGATGGCCGGTATTTATGCCCGTGTCGATAATAGCGAAGGCGTGTGGAAGGCTCCGGCAAACGTGGGCGTCAATGGCGTTGTTTCTCCGGCGGTGAACTTGACCAACGACGAACAGGAAGACTTGAACGTTCCGCTGAACGGTAAGGCCGTGAACGCCATCCGCTACTTTGTGGGCGACGGTATCAAGGTCTGGGGTGCACGTACGCTCGACGGCAACAGCCTCGATTGGCGCTATGTGAACGTCCGCCGCACGATGATTATGCTTGAAGAATCGATCAAGCAAGCTTCCAAGGCTTACGTGTTCGATGCTAATACAGCAACGACATGGCTCACGATGAAGAGCATGATTGCAAACTTCCTCAATGGCATTTGGAAGCGTGGCGGCCTTGCTGGAACTTCTCCGGATGACGCTTACGAAGTCCATGTCGGTCTTGGCGATACCATGACTCCGGAAGATATCCTCGAAGGCATTTTGAGAGTGACCGTCAAGGTGGCTCTGATCCGCCCGGCAGAATTTATCGAACTCACATTCCAACAACAGCAACAGAAATCGTAATAGGGGGTAATTAACATGGCTGATGAAAATGGCGCAGCACAAAGTGCAAGCATATGGCCCATGCCGAAATTCCACTTTCTCGTAAAGTGGGGGGATGCTCAAATGTCTTTCCAGGAAGTTACTGGACTTTCTGCAAAAGCTGATGAAATCAAGTACCGCTCTGGCGATAGTAGCATTTTCTCTGTTGTGAAGATGCCGGGTCTCTTGACTTACGACAACGTAACGATGAAGAAGGGCATTTTCAAGGGCGATAACAAGTTCTGGGATTGGTTCTCGAAAATCAAGATGAATACGATCGAACGTATTACCGTTACGATTAGCCTTCTTGATGAAACGGATACTCCGACGATGACTTGGACCCTCAAGAATGCATGGCCGACAAAGATCAGTACCGATGGCATGAAGTCCGACGATAACAACGTTGCGATTGAGTCCATCGAAATTGTTCACGAAGGTCTTGAAATCACTAACGGTTAATAGGTAGAATCATGTCGCTCTTCGATATTTCTGGTGTTGAAGACTGGATCCATCCAGTTTCGTTTTACTTTCGCGTTGTTATTGACGGTCTCGCCACTGCGTTTAACGAAGTGAGTGGAATTGATACAACGGTGGAGTCTGAGCGAGTTGTATCGGGGGGCGATGATTCCCATTGTTATTATGTTCCTACCAAAAAAACTTATGGCGATCTTGTTTTGAAACGCGGAATGTTGAAGGTTATAGATCCGTTTTTCTTATGGTGTAAGGAATGTATAAGTGCACCATTAATAACTGGTCGCATTAAGCCCAAAACGGTAGTTGTGATGCTTCTGGATGAAATGAAATTACCTGTGGCCTCATGGACTTTTAATGACGCCTATCCTGTAAAATGGAGTCTAGGAGCCTTTAACGCTGAAAAAAGTGAAATAGCTATAGAGACGGTTTCGCTAAAGTACTATTCAATGGACGTTAATTAAGGTTTTAGATGTCGTTAGAAATAAAAAATTTGGTCATTAATGTTCATGTGTCAGGTTCTGCCGAAGATAAAGTATTTAGCAGAATTGAAAATTTGCGTTCTGAAATTTTGGACGAGTGCAAAGAGCTCATTAGCGAATCTGAAGACCGGATGAGGGAACGTTAAACATGGCTCAGGAAAAACTGAAAATAAAAGCAAATGGCAAAGAATTTACTGCCATGGTGAATCCTGAAAAATATAACGTTAAGGATTCTATAGAATATTCTGATACCAATGAGCAGCGAGGTCCGAAGTTTAATCAATATGGCGGATCTAAATTTAAGGTTCCGAAAATTTTTTTAGATACGACTGGTGTAATCCCTGTAGCGCAATGGCCCATTCCGAATGGAACCATTGACGCAATGGTCAAGTTACTCAAAAGCGTCGTCTATGATTATGATGGAAGCTCTCATGAACCTCCAATAGTTGATGTTATTTGGGGGTCGAATCAATTCAAGGGGCGTTTGCTTACGATTGATGTAACATACACCCTCTTTGATTCTGAGGGTGGCCCGCTCCGCGCAGAAATTGAGCTGGAATTTATTTCGTATCAGACGATGACTGAAATTGAGGCCGAAGCGAACAAAAGCTCTCCGGACCTCACCCATATTATAGAAGTCAAGGCGGGGGACACTCTTCCGAATCTTTGCAACAAAGTATATAAGGATTCGTCATATTATATGCAGGTGGCACGAATTAATGGACTTTCGAGTTTTTGCCGTTTAAAACCCGGAACGCGCCTTATGTTCCCGCCACTTGTCGATTGAGGTTTGAATGTCTGGAAAATCTCCTATTTCAAGTGCGGAAGGTGTAGCTGAGTGCGTTATTGAAGGCGGTGGCAAGGCGCTGTCGTCTGCAATTCCTGTTGTATCTGTAGATGTCTATTACAATATTAACATGATTCCCAAAGCCGTCATCGTTATTGAAGATGGCGAAATGAGCAAGGGAACTTTCCCGCTGAGCGATGGCAATACCCTTGAACCCGGCTCCGAAATTACGGTTAAGTTGGGCTATGGCACAAATGCAAATGCTGTGTTCAAAGGAATCGTTGTGCGTCATGGCGTTACGATTTCTAAGAGAGGGCGCAGTTGTGTAAAAATCGAATGCCGTAATAAGGCAATCGCCATGACTTGTGCGCGTAAAAATGCGAACTATCTGAACAAAACGGATGATGCCATCGTTAATGAAATCACAGGAAACTATGGCGGTGTTACGCTAAGTTCTAGTATGGGCGGTGCTGCACATAAAGAAATTTTGCAGTATTATTGCACCGATTGGGATTTTATCATGACGCGAGCCGAAGCCAATGGTTGTTGGCTTGTAACTGAAGGTAATAATTTATCTATAAAGAAAATTGCAGCAACAGGAAGTGCCGAGGTAGAACTCACGTGGGGAACGGATATCATTGAGTTCAAGGCCGAAGCAAATGCTCTTTCGCAAGTCAAGAAGGTTGTTGCCAAATCGTGGGATGTCACAAAACAAGAAGTCATTTCGGATAATTCCGGTATGAAATCCTTGGGCGGGCAAAACAGTTTTAGCAATACAAAACTTCAAGAAGTATTAAAAGTCGCCACCAATACACTTCAAATAAATTCTCAGGTGCCTAAAGGTGAACTGAAATCTTGGGCTGAGGCCGATCAATTGAAAAACGAGCTTTCTCGTGTTTGTGGTTCTGTGGTGTGTTGGGGAACAACGAAAGGTGCGTTGGGCGGTTTGGTTGCGTTGAAGAATGTCGGGACGCGTTTTAAAGGGAACGCTCTTGTTTCGGGGATTCATCATCATTTCTCTGATGGACTCTGGACAACTGAATTTTCGTTTGGCATGTCCAAAGAATGGTTCTACGAAAAATTTGAAACGTCTGCACCGATTTCTTCTGGAATAAACTGTGGTGTACATGGACTTTTGACGGGCATCGTGGAGCAAATTCACGAAGACCCTGATAATTTAAATCGCGTCAAGGTGAAAATACCTTTGATGGAAAACACAACGCAAGATGTGTGGGCGCGCCTTGGTGGCGCTTATGCATCGAATGGTGTGGGCTTTTTGTTCTATCCCGAAGTGGGCGATGAAGTGATTCTCGGCTTTTTCGGAGGAGACCCTTCGAGCCCTGTGATTTTGGGAAGCCTTTACAGCGGCAAGCGGACGCCGCCGCAAGCGCTTGAACAGAAAAATAATGTCAAGAAAATTCTCACGCGCGAAAAGCTGAGCGTTGAATTTAACGAAGAAGACAAATCCATTACGATTTCAACTCCGGGCAAACGCATGTTCGTCCTTGATGATAAAGCAAAAAAAATCTCGGTGGAAGACGGCTCTGGCAATAAAATTGAAATGTCCGATAGCGGCATCAAGATGGAATCGAAAAAGGATATCACTATCGATACCAAGGGCAAGTTCAGCGTTTCGGCGGTGAGTGGAATCGGTCTTGCTGTAAAGAGCGGTGATCTCAAGGGCGAAGGGCTGAATGTGGAATTTAACGGAAAGGTCGGTTTTACCGGTAAGGGCAACGCCAAGGCCGAAGTTTCTGCGTCTGGGCAGACGGTAATCAAGGGTGCCATGGTGATGATTAACTAGGAGGAATGATGCCACCAGCAGCAAGAATTACAGATATGCATACATGCCCCATGCAAACGCCGGCGTTCCCTTCGCCGATTCCGCATGTGGGCGGCCCTGTTGTTGGGCCTGGTGCTCCTACTGTATTGATTGGCAAGCTCCCGGCTGCTGTCGTGGGCGATTCGTGCGTTTGTGTCGGCCCGCCCGATTCCATTATAAAAGGTTCTGCCACCGTGATGATTTGCGGAAAACCCGCGGCGCGCATGGGCGATTCTACGGCGCATGGCGGCACAATTGTACTTGGCTGCCCAACGGTGATGATTGGAGGTTAGGGTGCTTGATACTTCATTTTTAGGGCGTGGATGGTCGTTCCCAGTTTCGTTCTCCGAGAAAGGGGGCGCAAAAATGTCGGAATTCGAAGACGATATTGCAGAAAGCTTGCGCATTATCTTGATGACATACCCCGGTGAACGTACGATGCAGCCGGAATTCGGCTCGCGTTTGAGAGATTTTTGCTTTGAATCTTTTTCATTGCGCACCGAAACGCTTATCAAAGGTGAAATTCGAAGAGCGATACTTTTGAATGAGCCGCGCGTCGATGTAGAAGCCGTTGTCGTGGAACAGACTGAAAAAGTGGGCGTGCTGAATATCAATGTTGTTTATGTTGTACGTTCTACAAATAGCCGTAGGAATTTGGTGTTCCCGTTCTACTTGAACGAAGCGACAGATGTGAGCATTTAGTTGATGATTGAACAATATGGCTGGTAAATTTTTTCGAATACAGGATGGATTGAGTCAGAGCGCCCGCGAGTTTAAAGAACTTGCGCCGGGCTTTTATTCAATTGATTCGGTACCTCAAGAAGCGCTTCTTGGGATTATGAAAAACTATGCCAGAGAAAATGGCTCTCCGCATTTCTTTGATAATGTTGACTTGGCTAAAGTCGTAGAAATGCTGAATGGCGAGGCCGATGGCAGAACGGATCCGGCTGTTGCTATTTATGCCGTTTGTGCAAAGCTTATGGGTCGCGTGCAGGGGGCGCTTAACCAATTCCCGGATAAGCGGATTGATTTTTATTACCGCAATGTTCTCGGCGAATCGAATCGCGCGGCCGAAGGCGACCATGCCTTTGTTACGTTTGAAATCGATAATGACGATGTTTCGTGCGTGCTCCCCAAGGGAACGCGCTTTAGCGCCGGCGAAAACAGCAAGGGCGAAAATGTCGTGTTTGAATCCGTTAACGATACGGATATCAATGATGTAAAAGTCGCGCGAATTCTCACGGTTTCTTGCGCAAGGGGCTATCCGATTACGCAGGCCGAAATTCCTGTGTACACGCCGAAAAATGCGAGCGGGCTTAAGATGACTCCGTACCCGTTGTTTGGCCTTACGCGTTCAAACGATTTGCCCGAAGGAACGGAATTTTCCAAGGTGGGTATCTGCATTTCGAACCGCATTTTCTACATGTCTAGCGGCGTGCGAAATGTAAAAATGAATGTCATCTTTTCTGCAGCTTCGGTGCGCGATACCGTTGTCGAAAAAAAAGAGGGCAATGCCAGTGAATTTTCGGCGGCGTTTTCGAATGCCTTTGCCATTTCGGTGACGGCACAAAACGGCTGGCTTGATATTGAAGATTATAAACTCGGCTGTAGTAACCTCAGTTCCGAATGCCCTGAAAATCAAATATCCCTAGAGTTTACGATTAAGGATACAGATCCGGCGATCATCAATTACGATCCCGAAATCCATGGCGGTGACTATCACGCTAAAAATCCGATACTCCGTCTTTTGGTAAATCCGCGTAAGTCCGAGGCGCTTTGGTATTCGCTTATTAAACTGCAAATCCAGAGTGTTCATGTCGAAGTGAATGTTTCGAAATGTCGCGATATCGTTGTATCCAATGAATATGGCCCCGCATCGACGCTTCTGCCGGTGCAAATATTTGGTTCCGTTCCCAAAGTGGGTAGCGCCTTTATTATAGGCTGCAAAGAAATTTGCGGAAAAAAACTGGAAACGTTTGGAGTTCGCGGTAAGTGGAGCGGGCTGCCGATTTGTAAGGATTTTTCGGAATGGTATGCGCAATACGATAGCCCTCCGCATACCTCAGATTTTGAAGTATCGCTGAGTGGATTGTATGGCGGTACATGGATCCCGTCCGAAAAAACGGATATTACGTGCAAACTCTTTAATACCGAAAAAAATACCTTCTTTGGTTATGACCGCGGTATTGCCGAAATCCCGACGGATTTCAATATTTCGTTCAATAGCATAGTCGCTTCGCGCATCAGTGGCCTTGTTCCTGATGACGATAACTTTATGTATTCGCCGATGATGAAGGATGGTTTTTTCAAGATGCAATTGATTTCTCCGTCCAAGGCTTTTATGCATGGCGAAATTTCGCGCGCGATTTGCAATTCATTCTTGTCGCAAATCCTCAAGAAAAAAAATGTGGACGACTTGCCGAATCAGCCCTATACGCCGAGTGTCGAGGATTTGTATGTCGATTACACGTCTTATGCCGATGTTTCGATGGCCTCGAATGCGCATGATATGAATGGCGTTTTCTATTTGCATCCATTTGGGTATAGCCGTAAAGAAGTTGTATTTATCCGAAATGGAGCGCTATTCTTGGGGCTTACTTTTAAGGGTAAACCGAAAAAGGCGAATCTTTATTTTGTCATGAACCGCGACTCCGCTTTGCGTTCGAACGGTAAGTATTGCTGGGCCTACCTCGGACAGAATGGCTGGAAAGACATGCCCGACGAAAACCGCTTGGCCGATTCAACGGCGAACTTTACGTCGTCGGGAATCGTGACGCTTGATTTGCCGCAGGATATGGCGTGCAAAACGCATTTGATGCCGCAAGACATGTACTGGATTCGCATTACGCCACACAACGATAGCTGGCGTGAATGTTCTAGACTTTTGACAATCTTTTCGCAGTCTCTCGAAGTCAAGCGCGTTAGCGGTTTTGAAGACGGGAGCATTTTGGAACACTGCAAACCGCAAACCATCAAGGAAGTTTCGACAAGCGTTAGCGGGCTTTCGAGTGTTTACCAGTTCGAAGAATCGTTTGGCGGAAAGGCCCGTGAATCTGACCACAAGATGCGTGTGCGTGTCGCAGAATCGCTGTACCACAAAAATCGCAGCGTTTGCATCGAAGATTATGAACGCATGATTTTGGAAGCGTTCCCGGAAGTTCACAAGGTAAAATGTTTCCCGCATGTGAGAATGAGCGAGGTGTCAAAGCGCTACGACTTTACAAGCCCTGGGAACATCTTAGTCGTTCCGGTTTCATCGCTGTATTGCGATGGAAGTTTCCAGTGGGACCCTTGCTTGAACGGTTCTGTCTTGCGTGATATCCGCGAGTTCTTGCAGAAAAAAGTGACAGGCCTTGCCAAGATTCGCGTTATCAATCCCTTCTTTGACAAGTTGCAAGTCCGTTGCAATGTCAAGTTGCGTAGCCGTGGTGACGAAGGTAAAATCCTGTTGGATTTGAATGAAAAAATCAACCGCTATCTTTCGCCGTGGTTCCCGGAAGTGGGCGGGATTACCGAACATTTTGGCTGGTCGCTCAACAAGGAAAACCTCAAGGCGTATATCGAAAGCCTTGACTACATTGAGCAAGTTGGCGATGACTTTACCATCATGAAAATTGTATCGACGGACGAGCAAAAATACATGGTGAACCTTTTTGAAAATACGGACGATAAAATTTTGCGCGGCTCGTTCCCGTGGAGTATTTCGGTGCCTATGCGCAAACACTTTATTAACGATGTCAATTCGAGTGTACGCTCGAGTGCTGATAACGTCAATAACGGATATGGCGGTCTTGAAATTGGTCAAACATTTATCATAAGGAAATCATGATGTCTGGACAAAATATGCAATATCTCAAGTTGAGTCGTAAGGAGTTGAAAGAGCGCTTTAAGGCTGGCCGCATGCCGACCGAAGAAGACTTCATGAGCCTTATTGATTCTTTGGTGAACTCCGTTGACGAAGGCTTTGACGTTGACGAAGAAATCGGCCTGCAAGTCAAGCAGAAAAAAGACAGCGGTTGCTTGGCGAGCTTTTTTGGAAACCTCACTGAACATAGACCTCAGTGGCTCTTGAAACTTCGCAAGAATGTTGAAAAGGGCGAGAGCTCGCTCAATGTAAAAACGCCGAGCATGGGTCCCGATGATTCGGGCGTAACGATTGTTAGCCCGAACAATGCCGATGGCGCAGAACCGAAAGTGCGTGTGGGCGTTGGTAATGCTGCCCCGCGATGCGAACTCGATGTGGATGGCTTGATTGCGTCAAAGGGCCGCGTCGGTGCGGAAAATCCGCAATTTGAAATTGTTGCCGATGGCGAATGGCACGATGTCACTGATGTTTTGACGGGCTGTAATTGTTTTGAAATCGTAGCCGGTGTCGGAGGCAACGAAGGCGATGGCCGCTTTGCGCTTGCGCATGCCATTGCCGTGAACGTGTTCAATGAGCACCCAACCGTAGAAATCACGCAGTCGTATAGCGGTGGGCGAGGCTCCAAAATCGACATCCGCTGGAGAAAAGGCGAAAACAAGTACGAATACACGCTCCAAATGCGTGTTCGCCACAAGTTCGATAAAACGGGCAAAATCAAGGTGCGCTATCACATCACAAAGCTTTGGTATGATACGCAGATGATCGGATCTATTGTGAAATGAGTGAATTGAAATCCATAACGATATCTCGCCAAGAGGTTCGCCTGTTCGATTACGCCGCCATTCGCGAAGAAGCTATTGGGCTTGTTCAAAAGTTGAGTGGAAAAATTTGGACGGACTATAACGCCCATGATCCGGGCGTGACGATCTTGGAACAGATAGTCTTTACGCTGACGGAACTCGGTTACAAGACGGGTTTCGATGTGGCGGACTACCTCTCGGATGCGAGCGGGTATATCGATTATGATTCGCAGGCGATGTATGCCCCTGCGTATGTTACGGTTCGTTTCCCGGTGACGCTAGAAGAATATTCTGCGTTTTTCAAGAAACAACTTTATTGTGAGGACCCTAACACGCATTGGCGCTGCTACCCCGAAAAAGTGAACTTTGTCATTGACGAAAATGGTTTTTACAAAGTCGAAATTTTCATGTCGGGAACTGTAAATGACTGGATAAGTGGCGCGATTTTCACGATGTTCTGGCGGTTGTGGCGCCGGTGGCGCTGCATGGGTGACCATGTTTGTGATGCCCGCATCAAATGGCTTGGCGGGCACGCTAAATTCGAGGCGTACACAGATAATCAAAACGATGTGGAAATGCCGAGTGGAACCCACCGCGATGTGGCCGATTTGGAGCCAATCATTGATCTTTTCCCGACGATTTATAGGGAAGGGGAGGGCGTGGAATCGCTAAAGAAATTCTTGGCGCCGATTGAATATGTCTTTAAAAAGTTCTTGAGCTTGATCGAAACTTTCCCGCAGCTTTTTTCTGTGCGCAATGTAGACCTTGATAAGATCTTGAAAAATCTGGAACAGTACAACTGCGCGCTGGACCAGATGCTTGCCATGTATGGCGTGCGGTTCCCGCAATTTAACTTTATAGAACTTACAAAAATGACCCGCTGCAAAATCCAGTTCTTGCGCGAACTCCCGAAACTTTTGCAGCACCGTTCAGGCAAGGCTTGGCGCCGCCGTGTTGAATTGATGCTTGGAATTCTCCATGATTCGCACGATAAACTCAAGATATTTGATGTCGATGGAGTATTTGCAAGCGAAAGGCCTGGCCGCATTCACATTATCATCTTTAGCGAAAACAAAATGGATGAATGTGACGCCGATGCGGTTGAACGCTTTGTCTGTAACGAAATTCCGGCGCATTTGCTTCCCGTGATTTATTGGGCCCCCAAAAATGAATGTCGTGCATTTGCAAAACTTTATGTCGAGTGGATTAACGATGTCCCGATGAAGATTATAACATCACCGCAAGTGATGGATTGGCTTTCGTCTCATAAACAATGTATTTCTAAGAAGATTTGGCTATGAGTGGGTCGCAGAACGTCATTGAAAATATGAGTTTGAATATAACAGTCGAAGATAGATATTCTTCGATTGTGTCTGAGCGTAATCTTTATAGCTTTGCGCAAGGCGTTTTGTTAGAAACGATTGATGAAGTTCTGAAGGAAGTTGATGTTGAAGAAAATGTTAAACTGGATTCGCTCACGCTAGATTTAAAGGTCGAAAACAACACTGATCCCTTTGAACAGATTGCAAAAACTTTGCGCGCTGAATTAAAATCAAAGTTGAAATCGGTGGTGCTCAAATCGCAAACGACTCCTGTAACGACGATGCTTGCAGATGTTTACCGCCAGCATTTGCCGATGGAAAAAACGAGTAGCCTTGAACACCGATTTGACGAACTTGCCGAACGCTGGAACGAAGAACACAAGGGAGAAAAGTTTAATCCGCTTAATTTCTCGGAATCGATTATCAAGATGATGCAGGCTGAAAATCCGAACATGGACATTCAGCAGATTGCCTGCGTGGTTTACCAAAGAATTGTGCAGGCGAAGAATGCGAAAAAGTCTAAGGATAATAAGTCTTCGCAAAATGAGCATGACATTGCAGATTCTTCTAAAATGTTATATGAAACTGCGGATTCCGGCTTGGTATTGATTTCGGCTTATCTCCCGGTGCTTTTTGAACGAACCGGTTGCGTTGTCAAGGGCGCGTTCGTCTCGGAAGATGCAAAAATGAAGGCACTTTCGTTCCTCAAGTATGCCACGTTTGGCCAATATAAGGAACCTCCGCGAAATGCCGCCGTGATGAACTTGCTTTGCGGATTGCCTGCGACGCCTGTGTTTACTGTCGAAGACCTTCCGAAACTTTCGGATGAAGAAAAGGCTCTTGTCGATTCGCTCCTCACGGCGATTATTTCGAACTGGTCGGCTGTGGGCCACATGTCGCCAGACGGCTTGCGTTCCACGTATCTTGTGCGAGCGGGAACTGTTGAATCTTCGGGTGCTGCTGATTTGCTGACTGTCGAAAACAAGACCTTTGACATCTTGATCGATAGGCTCCCGTGGGGCTTTACTGTAATAAAGCATCCTTGGATGTCCAAAATTTTAAACGTGAAGTGGAGATGATGGCATGTCATTCCTGGCTTGAGCGTGAATCTCCTAGAAGGTGAAGAATTGTAATGAGCATGAACTTGACAAACGAAATCGAATGGTGCAAGGCGGTCATTGACCTGCGTTTTTCGCAGTACTTTTCCGCCGACGACAGCGAAGAAAAAAAGCTGCAAATCGAGATGGTCGAACCGCCCGAACTCGATGACGATTCACCTTACGGTCTTGTCGTTGCGCAATTTAACCTTGGCTTTTACGAACGCATCGTGATTGCGCTTGCTCTGATTCCGCACCTTTGCCCGCAGGCTCTCGATTCGTTCTTGTTGAACAATCGTACCCTTGGTCGCCCCTACACGGAATTTGGCGGCTGGCACGGCAAAAGCCATTCTGGATTTTTGCCCACGTGCGAAACAGCCCTGTTTCTCCTCGCAGGTAACGATATCGCGAAACGTTTGCAAATGATGTCTCTGTTCGAGCCTTCTTCGGTGCTTTTGGCGCAGCGCATTTTGGTGCTCGAATACGGCGAACCGGGTGAACCCGCAAATTCGGCGGCGCTCCGTGTATCGTCGGAATATCTAGAGTACTTTACGACAGGCGTTCGCAATAAGCCTGACTTTAGCATGCATTTCCCGGCAAAGCTCATCACGACCAACTTGCAATGGGAAGATCTGGTTTTGAGCGAAGAAACTCTTGACGATATCAACCAGCTTTTGGCTTGGATTGAAAAAAGCAATGTCGTGCTTGATGATTTTGGACTCCGCAAAAATCTCAAGCGCGGCTACAGGGCGCTGTTTTACGGCCCGCCGGGAACCGGCAAAACGCTTACCGCAACGCTCATTGGCGCAAAAGTCGGTATGGACGTTTATCGCGTGGACTTGTCGCAAGTCATTTCGAAATACATCGGCGAAACCGAAAAGAACCTCTCGAACATCTTTGACCAAGCGGAACACCGCAACTGGATTCTCTTTTTCGACGAAGCGGATTCGCTCTTTGGTGCGCGCACGCAAACGAACAGCTCGAATGACCGTGCCGCGAACCAGGAAATTTCGTATCTGTTGCAACGCGTCGAAGATTTTCCGGGCATCGTTATTCTGGCGAGCAACCTCAAATCGAACATTGACGAAGCATTTTCGCGCCGTTTCCAGAACGCCATTTACTTCCCGCTCCCGGAAGCCGAAGAACGCATGAAACTTTGGTCGAACATCTTCTCGAAAAAAACTATACTTGAAGACGATGTCGATTTAGACAAGTTTGCCGAAAAATATGAACTTGCGGGGGGTGCGCTTACAAACGTTGCGCGCTATGCGGCTCTTTGTGCCGCTCAGGAAAATCGTAAAAAGATTTGTAACGACGATATCGTTAGGGCCTTGGCCAAGGAATTACACAAAGAAGGAAAAATACTATGAAAATAAAATTGCCCCTTATTGGCATTATCGCTTGCCTTCTCGCCGCCTTTTCGTTTGCGGAAAAAGATGCCAACACGTCGATGTCTTATTATCAAATAGTTCTGGATTCGAATCGTGTTCTAGCAGACTCGACATTACGTTCGTTGTTCAGCGATACCTCTTCTAGTGAATATAAATCTCTAAAAAGTTTGGAGGGAATCATTTTTCGTGATTCGGAATCTCTTTTGAACTATGGCTTTAATTCGTATGTTTCTCTTTCGAATATTTGTGCTGATACAGGGAGTGTCTCGAAAAAGAAAGGCAAAAGATCCAGCCATCGTTGCACAGATCGTTATTGGCAGAATACTCAGGAATCGCTCCGGGATACTTCGAAGTTCCCTAAATTAGTTGATGCTTTGATGGTTCGAAAAAATGACTTGGACACATCCGTTGCCGTTAAATGGAGCGGTAAAGACTGTGGCTGTAGCCATAAAGATGAACTTGACGGAGATGTGTTTGGAATCTATCCGTTCTGGTATGCAAAGGATTTAAAATGGGTTGATTTTGAAGGTATTACGCGGCTTTCCTATTATGGATTGAAAATTGATGATGACGGAAAGCTTTTCATGCCTTTTGGAAATTTGGCCTTGCCATATTTAGAGAAAAAGGAACATTATGATTTTGTGAATAAAGCCCACCGCCACTTTGTAAAACTTGATTGGATTGTTTTTAAGGACGACTGGAATAAATTAGATTCTTCGAAATTGCAATCGTTTTTTGCGAAGCTTACCGATGAAATAGACACGTTGTTAAATAAAAAAATTAACTCGCCTTTGGAACGCCTTGTAAATGCTTTTACCTTTTATGCAGATGAATATGAAAATCGAGGTGATGGCGTAACGCTTTACTTTAAAAATTATCCAAAGACCGATGTGGCTACGGAGGCTTTCAGAGTATTTTTCGGTCAATTGAAAAATACGCTCTCTAGTGTAAATAAGGAAGTGCTTGTAAATATCATGATGGATCGTGCTGATTTGGCCGATGAAATGAAACGTCATAAAAAGTCTCAAGAAAATAGAGGTATTTATAGCTACGAAAACATTGCTGAGCTTTTCTCTCTTTCGGAAAATGGTAAGAGGATGAGCAAAAGGCAAGTCAAGAATGAATTGAATAACCGTTTGTTCGTTGTTGTTGATGAACCGGTTTCGCGAGGAAAGCGATTTATTATGGATGGCTTGAATCAGCATTTGGATGGCGTTGATCGCCGTAAACTTTTGCAAGCAATTGTGCCCGTTCTTTGGCTTGATCGAATGCAATGGAACCAACTTCCTAAAGATGCAATGTATTATGTTGATTCGTATTATGGCATGGGTATTGCCCCCTATGTTACGGATGTTAATGCCGCCGATACGACGTGTGACATTGATGGTAATCCGGGAGCCTGTATGATTCAGCATTTTGAAAATGACGAAGGAAAAAATGAACGACAGGGGAGTATTGCCATGTTTGTTTGTAAGCATCGCTGGCTGTTCCGCTTTATGAATGTTATTGCCTTTTTTGTGGCGGTTGCCGCTCTTGTCGGTTACTTTGTATCATACCGATTGGAAGATTATTTCAATAACCACTTGCTCTATTTATTGGGCATTGTCGTTGTTCCCTCGACAATCATGATGATTATCATTTCGAATTTCGATCCGGCTGTTTCTGCGATTAGCGGCATATTTGGAATGTTGCCCATCTTTATTTTGCTTTTGGTTATTGTTGCAATTCTTCTTTTGCAGGTCGAACGAAAAACGGACGTGCCCAAGAGATTTAAAAAATAAAATGTGGCTGTAAATGGAAAAATTTTAAAGAAGGAAACGTACTATGAAACTCAAATTTCCCCTTATTGGCATTATCGCTTGCCTTCTCTCTGTCTTTTCGTTCGCGAAAAGCGATGCAATGAGTTACTACATGGTGTCGCCCGAAAAGGTAGAAGAGTACGTAAAGCTGGACTTGCTCAAGGATACCGTCAAGGCGTTTGAAATCTTGGACAAGTACAGGGCTTGGTTTTTCGAAAGCCGACTTCAGATGTCCGAAACAATCCAGCAGGAACTCAAGGACTTACCGCAATTCAAGAAAATTGTGAATAACTTTATCCAGGCGACATGGATATTGCGCGAAGATGAATCAATCGACAAAACGGGAATGATGAATTACCGTGTTTGGCTTGGTGACCGAGGACTCGATTCGCTCAAATGGTATATCCGTAACGACTTGAAAAATGTCAACTATTCAAAGTCGGCAAACAAGTTCCTTGAAGATTTGCAGGGAATCGTTTTTGCAGATACGTTGCTTGCGCATCATTATGCCATGAGCCTTTTTGCGGCATCGGTGGGTGTCTGCAACGATTCCGTGGTGAACCGTTATATTAAAGATGGTGACCTTAGGTGGAGTGACGATCAAATCAAGGAACTGTTTGGACAGCGCAAAGTGAAGCTTTCGGATTTTTTAAAGGATATAGAAAAAGAAAAAAAAGTAAAAAAAGGAAAAAAGCCTGAATCTGATATTGAACGTGTGTTAAGATTCCGTGAATTGTATAACGGCCGTATTTGTAACGATGAACGTTGGAAATTCGTGTCCCAGGGCCTCGAAACTCTTTATTCCCGCAGCCTTGCTGACCTCGTCGCATTGTCGATGGTCAAGCAGAACACCTTTGACGAAAAGGCTCCTGTAAACTGGAAAAGAAAAAAATGCGGATGCAGCCACAAAGATGAATTGAATGGGGAAGTGTTTGGTATTTATCCGTACTGGCTTGCGAATGATACGACTAAATGGATTGATTTTGAAGGCGTGACACGCATGGCCTATTACGGGTTGCGCGCAACGGACGAGGGCGCTCTTGAAATGCCTTCGGGCATGCTTGCCAAGGATTACCTGAACGATGAAAAAAATTATGAGTTTGTCAATGAAGCGCACCGCCACTTTGTAAAAATGGACTGGATTGTTGAAAAGGACGACTGGAATGAATTGTCAAAACCCGATGCTCTAAAAGGTTTCTTTGCAAACTTGATAAATGAAATCGATGAAATCTTGAACAAGAAAATCAGTTCGTCTTTTGAACGCTTTTTGAACATGTTCTCGGTGTACGTTAACGAGTCTGATTTCCGCGGTGACGGCGTGACGCTGTTCTTCAGGAACTATCCGAAAACGAAGGATGCGACACTTTTGTTCAATACGTTCTACAAGCAACTGCAAACTAAACTTTCTGAAAAGAATCCGAACGTAATCGTGAACCTCATGATGCATCGTTTGGATCTGAGCGAAAATGAACACGAACAGCTTTATGACAGCTTTACATTTAAAGACAACGGCATTTACAGCTTTGCGAACTTTGCAAAAATTGCGATAAACTCCGAAAATAAAAAATTCGCGAAGTATTCTGACCGCGGCAAGGATCTTAAAAACTACTTGCTCGTAGTGGTGGAGGAACCTGTCTCGCGAAGCAAACGCCTCGTGGTGAGCCAATTGAACCAGCAGTTGAACGGCGTTGACAGACGCAACGTGCTCCATTCTGTTGTACCCGTACTCTGGTTCGACAATAAGCAATGGAGCCAGTTGCGCGAAGATGCCATGTACTACAACGATACCTATTACGCCTTGGGCATTGCGCCCTATGCGACCGACTTGCAGGCAAACGACTCGTGCCGCGTTTCAGGGAATCTCGGGATGTGCTTTATGCAGTACTTTGAAGTCGAAAACGGCAGCAGCGAACGCCAAAGCGCCTTCTCGGCATTTGTCTGTACGCACCGCTGGCTGTTCCGCCTGCTGAACTTTATCGCGCTTGCCATCGCCGTGGGCCTGATCGTAAGCTACTTTGTGTCTTGCCGCGTGTCGGACTTTTTCAACCGCCACCTGGCATTATTGCTCTGTATAGTCGTGTTGCCATTTGGCTTTACGATGGCGCTTCTTTTGAGCCTGGACCCCTCCGTATCGGGATTCGGACTCCTTGGAATGTCACCCATTCTCGTTTTGCTTGTGATAATCATCGCCATCATCCTGCATCAAGTCTATATCCAAAATGATTTACCCAAACGCCGCAACCGGTAATCAGCCTCAAATCGCCTCCGAAACGTCATTCCGGCCAGAGCCTGTCCTGAGCACAGCCGAAGGAAGCCGGAACCTCCCTGTGTCATCCTGAACCCCGTAGGGGTGAAGGATCCAGTGAAGTCTCGTTTGGCTTGTCATTCTCGACCGTCAGGGAGGGAATCCATAATTTCTCGGACGAAAATCCAGTAACATTTAACAAAACATAAGGAAACATCTCATGACTTCTACATACACTCAAAAATCCGATGCCATCCAGCGCATGGCAAGTCACAACGCCGCAAGCATCATGGACTCTTCTGCACAAGGCGCAAGCCTCCAGCGCAAAGCCGACATGATGGGTGGCACCATCCAATGCGAAGGCCTCGAAGATGAAGAATTGCCCGCCCAAGGCAAGTTCATCCAGCGCGAAGCCATCCCCGAAGAGGAAGAACTCGCGTAATAGTGACCCGCCCCGCGAACCTCCTCCTCAAACGTCATCCTGAGCAACGCGAAGGATCCAGTTAAGTCTAGTGTCGCATTGTCATCCTGAACCCCGTAGGGGTGGGATCCAGTGAAGTCTTGACCTTGCACCGTCATCCTGACACCGAAGGCGGAAGGATCCAGTTAAATCTTGGTTATACGTAAAAAAAGGAATCCCCATGTCCACTACATACGCACAACGTCAAACCACAGCGCAAAAGAAGGATGCCTCCTCAGCATCCTCGGTCCTTGACAATTCTTCGCAAAGCGAATCCCTCCAGCGTAAAGCTGATTTATGTAATTCTCCGATACAATGCTATGGGATGACTCCTCGGTTTCAGCAAAACCATAGTAGTTGTAAGAAAGGCGAAGCTAGGCAGCGCTGTTTTAATCGGGGACAAGTAAATTCTGTATTGACATCAAGTGCTCAAAAAAAATTGGATAAAGCTACTGACACGAACGTGACGCGCATTGTTGGTGTCGATTGTGTTACATGGGGGTATAATAATGGTGCCCCCGACATAATACCAAATGCAAACCATTGTGCCGTTTTTATCAGTGGAGGAAATATGGATCATCTTGAAGGCAGTGGTAGCCGTATAGTGGGTAGGGCTGAGCTTGGTTGGATTAATTACAAAGACCTACAATAATACGGAGTACATATGCAAACCTCATACGCACAAAAGAATGATACCGTGCAAAAAATTTCGGTGAACACCGTCGAATCCGTCATTGATTCTTCGTCGCAGTCTGCAACCTTGCAGCGGCATGCTTCGCTTGCGGATGGGGTGGTGCAGCGTGTTCCGGAACCCCGCCCGAACCTTACAGGAATGCCGGACAATTTGAAATCAGGTATTGAGAGCCTTTCGGGATTCTCGATGGATGATGTGCGTGTGCATTACAATAGCAGTAAGCCCGCTACCGTTCAGGCGCTTGCTTATACGCAAGGCTCAGACATCCACGTTGCCCCCGGGCAAGAAAAACACCTCCCGCACGAAGCGTGGCACGTCGCCCAGCAAATGGCTGGAAGGGTTTCTCCCACTACGAATATCAATGGAATGCCGGTGAATGATAATGTTGGGCTGGAACATGAAGCCGATGTGATGGGAGAGAAGGCGGTGCAGTGTAAAATGTTTGGCGTAAATTATACAAAAGGTAAAGTGCAAAACACAGCTGTTCAGAGAATGGCTTTTTATAATGGTTCTGTTGTTAATACAAAACAATTTGAGGGTAAACCTTTGTTTGGACGTCAAACGGGAGTGGCTCGGAGTGATTCCTTGGCGTTGTTGGTGGATTTGTATAAAAAAGAAATGTTAACGTATATTGCTAGTCTTATTCAAAACATTCCGATTGCTAAATATGGAAAAACATGGGATTTTGGTCCACATATATCTGTTATTATTACTGGGGGAATTTGGTATAAAAATGTAATGTTTTTAGTTTTAGTTCTAGTGATGCGAAAAAAGTTATACAAAAAGAATTTAATACGATAAAAAGTAAATATGCAGAAAAAATTCCTTTACATATGGCAGATAGAAACATAGAAAATTACGGTTCTTTTTCTGAAAAGGAACAGGCTATGTATATTGCGTATAGATGGGCTGCTAAAGAAGGCAATGTGGTTGTTACCAATACAAAAATGGCAGATTATAGACAACGCCCCCTGAGGTCTGCAGCTAGTGTCCCTGGACTAGGCAAAATGAGTGAACATGGTGAAATGCATTCGATTCGCAAATTACAAAATCAGGAACTAGGGTGGTGGAATAATGGTAGAATAGAAGAAATGGTAACAACACGTTTAGAAAATTTTGACGGAGTAGATAAATCTGCATTGGAAAATATTAAATCATTTTTGACTCAAGAAGGAACTCGTTTAGATAGTTATATGCAAAATGTTGATGTTTTAAAATTTATTCGGGGTGATGAAGATAGTACTTTAAAAGAACTTGTTGCCGCCTATAAAAGTGAGACCGGTTTTGAAAATAGGATTAAAGAGCATTCTAAAGTTGAATTAAATACAGATATTCGGAAAGTAATTGATGAAATTATTTGTCAAATTTTTATTCGAAAGCTTAAAGAAAGAGTTGTTCGTGTTGGCGGTTCTAAAACGCCTTGTAATGGTTGTGCGAATGAAATGATGAGCCAATCATGTGCTCATAATACTATTAAAGAAAGAAAAATTGTGTTGATGTCTAATAAATCTGGTTCTGGTTATAAAGATTGGGGAATTCCTGGTGATGTTGTAACAGCAAAACCGAAAAAAGATTTTGTTAATCCTGGTGATGATGGTTATAAACGGGGTGACAAACGGGGTGACGATGAAGTAGTTGTAACGGGGTTTGATTTGAATCAGGATTTACATTATTTAAATCTATTTGGAGAATTTGCTTCTCTTACAGGTTCCGCAGCAGCCGCATCTCCTGCCGCACCCGCAGCAGCCGCAGCAGCCGCAGCAGCCGCATCTCTTGCTACTCCCGCTGCAGCCGAGAATATTCCAGAATACGTTGTGGTGGCTTTTGAAAAGTGTAAAAAAATAGAAGATGATTTGACTAGCGTGGAAAATAGTATACCAGCTGCCATAAAAAGTTGGAGGGAACTATCGGAGGATGAAATAAAAAAATCACCTGTTTCAGGTGGGGATGAAAATGTTCAATTAAAATTAGATCTTGGTGGAAAGATTGAAGAAGTTAAGAATGAAGTTTTTCAAGTGCAAAAACTCGTTAAAGGTTGTATTGATAAAAAAATAGAATCTCTTGAGGAAAAAAAGAAAACATATGAAAGTTATGTTATTCCTTTACTGGAACGGATAAAGGGTATAAATGACGAAAAAAAAGAATTGGAGAGTGGAGTTAAAAAAATTTTTCCCATTAGAGGGAATTGTATGCGGCAAATTAAAGCAAAACAACAAAAAATTGATGAAATACAACAAGAAATTGAAGCTATAAATCAAGGATTTGAAGCAAAACAACAAGAAATTGAAGCGAAACAACAAGAAATTGATGAATTACAACAAGAAATTGATGAAATACAACAAGAAATTAAAGCAAAACAACAAGAAATTGAAGCTATAAATCAAGAAATTAAAGCAAAACAACAAAAAATTGATGAATTACAACAAGAAATTGATGGAATAAAAACAAAAAATCCAAATTTAGAAAACGATTGCCATTTGTGTGGAACCTTGAATAAAATTAATAAGGATGATTTTGTTTTTGAAGGAAGCCCAAAATTATCTGCATATATGACCGGATTTGAGACTGTATTTCGCCCCCAAAATGCTGATTTTGGTCCTGGCGTGTGGTTTTATACAAAAGGAATAGTATATGAATTTGAAAGAATTCTTTGTAAATGTGTTTCTGTGATTAAAACATTGCAAATGATTGACGAAGTGAGTGTAAATCAAACTGTGTCATCGTCCGTTGTTTGATATCGTGAGTAAAGTTATAAAATTTTAATTGCTAACTTTTTATTTGATGCTTGGACGCAACTATCGCATATTTGGGGATGACAACCGAATCGTTCACCGGATACGGGCGAACAGATCTTGGATTGTTATAATTACACAATTGTTGAGTTGGCAAAGGTTCCTTTTCTTATCGGCAAGGACAGCCTTAGCAAATGGCTTTTCTTCTTCCGCTACTTGAGCCGCTTGCGCGAATTACCCGCGGAGCTTGGAGAACGCAAGTTCCAACAGTTGACAGAGAGTTCAAAAGTGTCTAAATTCTCTAAGGAAGAGTTCGAGGCTTATCAGAAAATG
>CAMZFJ010000002.1 GCA_947306025.1 uncultured Fibrobacter sp. | reverse complement strand
TACCATTATCTTGTCACACAATGGCTCGGCTATCTACTTGCAGAAAAGTTTATCGAACAGCAAGGTGATTCCTACGTTTGTCGCATTGATGCCACCGAGCAAGAAAAAGAGAAACTTTGGAATGACGCCTATGAAGTTTGGAACGGCGAATACATTGCAAAAGATTTTCTTGAATATGTCAAGCTCAATGGCGACAATCTTGCAGAAATTGCGCAAGGTAAAGTCGATCCAGGTAAATTCTTGTATGCAGAAGAAGGCGACAAATATCGTTATACCGATTCGCTTTATGTCAAAAATAAAATCATGCAGATTGCATTCAAGACTTTAGCGAAATACCTAAAGCAGATCTTGGCCGAAAATCCTGAACGCACAATCCGCATTCTAGAAGTCGGCGCAGGAACAGGCTCTGCAACAAGATATTTATTACCCGCATTAAAGGGGTATAAATTTGAATACTACTTCACGGATTACCTAAAGCACTTCTTCCCAACCGCACAGGAAATGTTCAAGGATTATACAGAACTTGTATTTAAGCAGTTGGACTTGAATGAAGATTTCCACAAGCAAGGTTTAAAATCCAATTCATTCGATATTGTCTTTGGCGGTTACGTCATGGATAACGCTATTGATTTCGGAAAGACATTGGAACAGATTGAAGATGTCATCGTTCCTGGCGGACATTTCATGTTCCTAGAATCTTACGAACTTTCGGCATGGATTACGATTACACAGGCGCTTTTGATGGATGTTCCGTCCGACGATTTGGAGCGTCAAAGAGAAATTTTTGAACAACTAAAAACGCCTCGTCACAAGTGGGCAGAAAAACTCCAGCATGGTGAAAAAGACGCTAGCATAAGTTCGTTCCCGGCAAACGATAGCGCGCTCGATCTTTTGCATGTGCTATTCTTTGTCAAGCAAGTCAAATGCAACAAGCAAGTTATCGACGGCGAAAAGCTCAAGGAACACCTTGACAAATACCTTTTGCATTACATGCATCCTGGTTACATTCAGGAATTCAACGCTCTGCCGCTTTCTGCAAATGGCAAAATCGACCGCAAGAAGATTCTCAAGTTCTTCGAAGAATCAAAGGCCAAAACGGGTGCGTTAAACCTTACGCAAGTCGAAGAAGCGCTTGTCAGCAGCCTACCGATTGAAAAAGCAACCGCTTTCTTGGGCAGCAATAAGGACAACCTCATCATTGCAGTGGAACCGCGCCAAAAGCAGGGCAAGCAAATCGAAGTCGCAGAAAGTTCTTTCACACAAATCGCCGCTCAGGTCAGCGAGGAAGTCGATAAACAGTTGGCCGATTGCGATTGGGAAAAAATCAAAGTCAGTTCAAAAACACAAGAAGATGCCGCAGCGGATTCGATTCTTCTCGGACTTTTGGAAACAAACATTCTCGTATTCGGGAAAGACTTTACCAAGCAAGAATTGGAACAGGCTTTGCCTGAAAAATATCAATTCCATGCCCAAGAATGGATTAACGTTCTCGTAAACAATGGAAAAATCGCCGCTTGCAAAAACGGTTATAAGATTTTGGAAGAAACCACTCCTGAAAAGAACGAAAAGAAGTGGGAAGAGGCCATTCAAAAGCTTGACAACCATATCGCAAAGCCGGAATACCTCCTTTACCTCAAGGATAATGGAATACACTTTGGCGAAATATTAAAAGGAACTGTCAATCCAGAAGAATTTGTTTACAAGAACTATACCGGTAGCAAAGACAAGAATGCACTAGAAAACTGGACTGACATCATGCAAGCCCAAAATACAAACAAGAGCATCAACAAGTATCTTGTCGCATTCTTGGAAAAGACCATGATGAAGGATTCCAAAAAAACTTGGAGAATCCTTGAATTGGGTGCTGGCACAGGTGTAATTACCAAACAGGTTTTCGATTATCTCAAGAAATCGGGAATTCCGTTCATTTACAATTTCACGGATAAGTTCACCCAATTTTTCACGACAGCCTCGGAATACACTCATAAAGATCCTGCCATGATCTTTACGCAATTGGATTTCAATGAGGATTTCGAAAATCAGGGCATTGCAGAAAACAGTGTCGATATTGTCCTGTGCGGTGGCGTAATGGCCAATTCCATCGATTTGAACTACACTCTAGAACAAATCAAAAGAGTCTTGGTCCCTGGCGGATACCTCTATATCGGAGAAGCGGTCGATAACATGGCATCCGTATCTGTCTCGCAGGCGTTAATGATGGACAAGCCTACCGACAAGATTAGAGAAAAAAATATGTTCTTGTCGAAGGACGAATGGATTCATTTCATTTGCAGTAAAGATGGGCTCAACAACATTACCACATTCCCGCAAGACGACGTCAAGGCGCAAATGTTGGGCGGTCACTTGTATGTCAAGCAAATGAAGTACGACAAGGATGAAGTTGCTGTATCTTCTGTGAAGTTGATTCTGAATGACCTCTGCCCTGAAAAGAATGTTTCCATTCACATTCTCGACAAGCTGCCTTTGGGCGCAGACGGAAGCGTCGATCAGCGCGCACTCAAGCATTACGCTGACGCATTCGAAGCATCACAAGGTAAAGACCTGTCCATCGAAAATCGCCTTATCGAAATTGCCATCAAGGCATTGAATATTGATTCCATCGGTAAGTACGACATCTTCTATGACTTTGGTGCCGATTCCCTGCTCATGGCGCAAATGGCAACGACCATCCGCAACGAACTCGCTTCGGATAAGACATTCGACGCCATTCTGAAGCAATTACTCGATTTCCCGACCGTTACAGATGTCGCACGATTCCTGAAAAACGAAATCGAAGAAGAATCTGGCAATCCGGGAGAATTCATCCAGCTTAAGCGTTATGGCAAAGCCAAAAACGATTGCGCAAGAATTCTTCTTCCGACCGTTCTTTGGAATGACGAAATGTTCCATGAAATAATCCCGCTCATGGAAAAACAAGACGAAGGTGAAATTTACACATTCAAGCTTTTGAATACGCAACAATTCTTTGAACTTAAAGAAGACGAAGTCGCAAGCGTCTTAGCCAAGGAATTTGCAGATAAAATCATTGCCGCCCATGTGACAAAAATTCAAATTATCGGATACAGTTTCAACGGAAAACTTTCGCTTGAACTTGCCGAACGTCTAGAAAATGCAGGAATCGAAGTCATAGACCTTGCTATTGTCGAAGGCGCACGTTTACCATTCGAGCTCAAGCAAACAAACATGAAAGACTTCTTCTTCGCGACATTGATTGGCGTTGCTCCAGAAAAAGTCGGATTCAAATTTGAAGACATCACTTATTTAATGGTCCAATACCTCGAAGAAACAAAGAAGAAAATCATTGATGAAACCGATTTTGAAAAAATAATCAGCAGTTCTTCTGATGCGGCAGCCATCAGAGCGTTCAACGCATTATCGGCCAACGAACGTTTTGCAAAAATCAAGGAATATTCCGGAGCGTTTGCCAAAACAACAACAGACGAAGCGTTTGCTCGAATCAAGAAAACATTCGATCAAAATTTCAACGTCATGATTCATTATAATCCAACTCCGTACTTTGGCGATTTACGCTATTTAAAGGCGAATAACGGCAACAGCATCTTCAAAAATGCAGACAAAATGTTATTCCAAAAATGGGATGATCTTTGCATTGGCGAAATCAAGTACGAAGAACTCAAAGGCGATCACTTTACTGCATTCACTTCAAAAGATTACGCCGTAGATTTAGCAGAAAAACTTTCATTGAATAAGCTAGAGGAACTTGCCTAATGGATTATCAAAAAATCAGCGAGCTTATCGACAGCTTCGCTCATCGAGGCGTTACGCTCTGGCTCGAAGAAGGAAAGCTCAAGTTCCGCGCAACAAGCGGGGCACTTTCCGCAATCGACAAAGAATGCCTCAAAGCGAATAAAGCCGACATTGTCGCCACCCTCGAAAAGAAGGACGAAGACGAAAAGGACTCCTTTCCGCTTTCGCCCATTCAAAAATCGTATCTCGTCGGACGCGATCCCATTTACGATCTTGGCGGGATTAACACCCATTACTATATGGAATTGGAGCTTGATGAATCTCTAGACGTAGAACGTTTGCAGAACGCATGGAACGAAGTTATTGCACATGATGACGCGCTCCGCCTTGTCATTTCATCAGCGGGAACGCAACGAGTTCTCGAAACAGCGCCATCCTATTCCATTGAAATTGTGGAGCTAGAATCTCCTGAACAGCGACTTGAAAAACGCAAGGAATGGAGCCATCACATTTATCCGTTGAATCAATGGCCGTTCTTTACGATGCACGTTTCTCGCGTTCCGAACACAAAAGATGTTCTGCATTTCGATTTCGACTGCATGATTATGGACGCCTGGAGCGCAAAGATTGCATTGTCGCAAATGTTCAAGCTTTATCGCAACGAAAATGTGCAATGGGTGGACTACAGTTTCAAGGATTACTGCACAGACCTTGTCGCCTACGAAAAACAGCAAGATTATTCGCAGGCCGAAGCATTCTGGAAATCGAAGGTAAATGAATTAGTTTGCGAGCCTGACTTGCCCTACGCAAAACCACTTTCTGAAATCCACAACCATCGTTTTTCAAGAATTTCGGGCGAATTGTCCATCGAAGAATTTGCGCTGTTCCAGCAGAGATGCCGAGAATACCGCACGACGCCCGCTGCGGTCATCAGCACCGCGTATCTTAAAGCGCTCCTTGGCTTTAGCAAAAACGATTCGCTGACTATCAATTCGACATTATTCAACCGCCTTCCGCTCCATAAAGACATCAACTCGGTTGTCGGAGACTTTACAAACATCGCATTCATCACGCTCTCCAAAAAGTGCAAAAACTTTTTGGAATGTGTTCAGTCCGTACAAAAGGATATGTGGCAACTCGTGCGATTCCACACGTTTGATGGCACAAAAATTCTCAAGTTCAAGGAAGGACTTTCGCCCATGCGCGCGCAGATGCCCATCGTCATCACCTGCGATCAAGAAAAAGGACAAAAAACCAAAAGCGAAAAGCCCGAAGGACTGCACCAGATTTACGCCCTCAGCAAAACACCGCAAGTCGTGTTGGATTACCAAGTAACCAATTTCGACGGGAAACTGTCCGTCAACTGGGACTATGCAGAACCCGCATTTACTCCAAATACGTTAAAGCAAATGTTCGCCGCGAATGTCGGTTTGCTCAAGCGATTACTGACCGAAAAATGGGAAGAGGTTCTGTAATGCTCTACATTTTTTCAGAAACAGAATCATTCACTGAATGCGACTTGGCAGGTCTATGGCCGTTGCTAAGCGAACAGCGTGCCAAACGCGTTGACAAATACCATTACTTCAAAGACCGTAAACTTTCCGCACTGGCGTACATACTATTGCGCTATGCGCTAATCGAAGAATATGGCATCAACGATAAAGTAGAATTTGAATTCGGTCCTTACGGAAAGCCGTTCATCAAAGGCTTACCCGAACTACAGTTTAACTTATCCCATACTGCGGGAGGAGTCGTTTGCGGACTTTCCAACACCCCCATCGGCGTTGACATTGCCGATGTAACCGCCAGTAATTTAGACTGTATCAAAACAGCAATGCACCCTGCCGAACAAAAGATAATAGCGCTTTCAAATGACAAAGCACGCACTTTCGCACGTTTCTGGTCGATGAAAGAAAGTTATCTCAAATACACCGGTACAGGAATCGGCGAAAATATTTACAGCATAAATTTTTCAGATTTCAATGAAAATTTATTTGACTATAAAAATGGAAAAATGCAGGTCATTGACTGCGAAAAAACAGTCGTCAGTGCATTTTGCGCCGAAGTCCTAGCCATCAAGCATCTCACCAAAATAGATCTATTTGAATTTTTAATCGGAGAACCCCAATATGGAAAACTTGCCTACGCTTAATCAAAAATTAAAAGAATATCTCGAATGCGATTCTCGAATTCTACTTTGGAAGAACGGGATTGCAACGCCATTTTCTAAAGCGGAGCTTAAACAACGTATTCTCTATGCGCGATATACTTTCCAAAACGCAGGACTCAAGCAAGGTGATTTAGTCATTTTCCAAATCAACGGGGCTTCCAAAAAAGCATTCATGGGAAATTTCTTTGCTCTTTTAAGCATGGGAATTGCCCCCGTCCTTTTAACAGCAGCACGTAGCAAAGACCATGTGACACGCCTGATTCGCGTTGCAAACGACAATCCCAAAGCTGCAATTATCGCAGACCCCGAAACCGCAGAATTTATCAAGTTTTTTTGGAAAGAATGTGATGCAAGCCGCCTCATCATAGTTCCTGAAGAAATCACGGAAATTCCAGCAGGCATGCCGAAAGAAATCGAATATGTCAACACTGACCCCAAAGCCCTTGCACTAGTACTGTATTCATCCGGCAGCACATCGGACCCCAAGGGCGTCATGATGTCTAACGAACGATTCCTTTTGATGCTCAAGAACCTGAACATCGCATTAAAGACAAGTTCTAAAGATACTTGGCTGCAATGGCTTCCGCTCGAACACGCCTTCGGTATCGTAACCCTTATAACGATTCCTATGTATTACAAGACAGGCGCGGTTCATATGGATGCAGCAGAATTTATCCAGAATCCAAAATCCTGGTTTGACGCCGTCAGTGCAACACGAGCCACAAAAACAGCCGCACCGAATTTTGCCTACCCACTTTTGCTCAAAGCAATGGACGGCAACGAGAAATGGGATTTAACCTGCATCGACTTCATTTTGAATGGCGGCGAACCTCTTTCTAAAAAAGTATTCAACGATTTCGTCAACAAGATGGGCGAATTTGGAATGCACAAGGACGCTATCGTTCCGCTTTACGGGCTTACTGAAGCATTGGGCGCCGTAACATTCAACATGGATCACGAATATCCTGAACTTGACATGAACAAGGTTACTTCGGGCATCGATTTCGACATGAAGGGGCTCCGCGAAAACGCAAAATACATCGTATGCAAATGACGCCCAATCCCCGAAATGCAAATTCGAATTTGCGATGACGACAACAAGTCCCTCCCTGACAACACCGTCGGCTCAATCCAAGTCACAAGCGACTACATCTGTACCGGATACTTGAACAAGGATTCATCGGACATGTTTATTGATGGTTGGCTTGATACCGGCGATCTCGGCTTTTTAAGCAACGGCCTCCTCTATGTTGTCGGTCGCAAAAAAGACATGTTCTTTATCCATGGCAAAAATATTTACTTGCGCGATATCGAGCAAGTCGTCACTTCAAAATTCGGCTACCGCTGTGCAGCCTGCGGTGTCAATGATTCCGCAGCCTCTACCAATTACATTTATCTCTTTGTCGAATACGGCGAACCCGAAAAAGTAAATATCAAATCGCTCAAAGACCATGTTTTTTCAGAAATGGGATTCGGTCTCAAAGAGGTCATTCCGCTCAAATCGCTTGTACTTACAGGCACCGGAAAAATCGCCAAAGAAAAACTGTACGCGGCTTATAAAGAAGGTAAAATTTAAGGAGTATCCATGTCGCAATTTTCGCAAAACGAAATTCTCGAAATCGTCAATCAAATTCTAAAGCAAAACACACAAACAGACACTTCACTTTACGAAGTATTCGAAGATTCCATCCAAATGTTTCGCTTTCTCGGAGAAATCAAGGAAAGGCTAGAAATAGAATTTGGAATGCTTGATTTAGTTAAAGCCGAAACTATAGGAGATTTGGTCGACAAGATTCAGGAAAAAATCGGCAAAGCAGCCGATGTCGAAAAAAAAATCCCCTTGACGCCCATGCAACAGTCGTACCGTCTAGGGCGTGAACAGAATTTCCATGGTTCTGTAAATTCCACGCATATTTATTTTGAAGTGGAGCACACCCTAGACATCGACAAGGCCGAAACCTGCATCCGCAACCTCATTGAAACGCACGAAGCATTGCGTGCATTTGTCCATAATGAAGACCAATACATTTTATCAAAGGATATTTCTAAGAATTTCCGCATTGCGCGCGAAATAATTAGCGAAGAATCCTTGAATGCGAATCTGGAGCAAAAGCGATTTAAAGCACAAACAGAAATGCGTGATCTCGGCAAATGGCCGCTCTTTAGCATTGCAAACATCACGACCGAGAATCGCTCCATCGCCTGCATTGATTTAGAGCTCATGTTCATCGATGGTCTCAGCGCTCAAGGCCTAGCCGCCGAATTTTTCTCGCTTTATCATGATGGAACTTTGCCCACATTCGACTTTGAAAATAATCCGCAGTACATCGAATGGATCAAGTCCCGAAAAGATTCCGCAAAGCACGATGCCGACGCTGAATTTTGGCACAAGCTCGAAGAATCTATCCCCGCAGCACCAAAGCTTCCGACTGTAAGCACCCGCAATAGCGAACCCAATATTTGCAAGAGCGTTCAAAGAACATTCGACAAAATGACTATGAAATCGCTCGAAATCAACTCCCGCAAAAACGGGGTGACTTCAAGCGTTGTCTTGTTCTACCAGTACTTAAAAACTCTTGCCCGTTTTAGCGAAAGCAACGAATTGTCCGTAAACATTACGATGCTCAATCGCCCTTACGGAATCGAAGGTATGGACCACATCATCGGAGATTACACCAGCAATGTCATCTTCGATTTTGCAAATTCTAAAATTGCGCAGTTGCCGTTAAAAGAGGCGCTCCAGCAAATCCGCGATCAAATGTACGAACGCATTGACCACAGCGCTTACGAGGGAGTCGAAGTCATCCGCGACTTGATTCGCCAAAAGAAAATCGACAACGAAAATCCGATGCCCATCGTTTTCACAAGCATGTTATTCGGAAGACTTCCCGAAGCAAAGGGCGTAAAAGTCATCTACAAGCAATCGCAAACATCTCAAGTCAGCATCGATAACCAAATTTGCAAAACACACGATGGAGGTTTTCTCATTTCGTGGGACTATCTCGAAAAGATTTTCCCAGGAAACACCATCGAAGAAATGTTCCGCTACTATACCGAAAGCATTGAAGCTTTCGCAAAAATGGGTGAAAGTTCTACTGAAGATTTGCAATTCGAAAAAAATGTTTTTGCATACAACAAAACAGAAAAAACATTCGATATCGAGCACCCCATCACACGCTTGCAACGATCCTTCGAGAAATTCCGTGACCGCACAGCTTTACGCAATGGTGTCATGACGGCCATGACATACGGAGAACTCGAAGATTCCGTTCGTAAAGCCATGTACGGGCTCAAAATGCAAGGCGTTGCTTGCGGTGATTCCGTTGCTATCCTCTCGCAAAAGAATTTTTCAACCGTCATTGCAATTCTTGCAACAATGGGGCTTGGCGCAACATACATCCCCGTCGATTCCAAATGGCCCGAAGACCGCAAAAAATACATTCTCGAAAATTCTTCGTGCAAACTTTTGGTTGATCCGCAAAAACTCGTTGAATTGCAAACTCGTAAACGCAGCGATTTTGCACCGAACACAAATCTCGACGCCACCGCTTATGTCATTTACACTTCGGGCAGTACAGGCGTACCCAAGGGAGTTTTGATTTCGTACAAAGGCATGATGAACACTATCATCGACATCAACGAACGTATGGGCATTAACGAGAACGCCTCCATTCTCGGGCTTTCGTCTTACTGTTTCGACCTCTCCGTCTATGACCTTTTCGGTTCACTCATCGCAGGCGCAGAACTCGACATTGCCAAGGATATTCGCGAAACCGATGAAATCAGGCACTTCATGGACCATTCCAAAAACATACTCTGGAACTCAGTCCCTGCCGGCATGGAGCTTTTCATCGACAGTCTCGAAGAATCCTACGTCAATCACGAGCTCAAATCCGTGCTACTCAGCGGCGACTGGATTTCCGTTTCGCTCCCGGCCCGCATCGCAAAGCACTTCCCCGAAGCCCAAATCTACAGTTTAGGTGGCGCAACCGAAGCCTCCATCTGGTCCATCATCTTCCCGATTGAACATGTCGAAGATTCTTGGCAAAGCATTCCTTACGGCTATCCGCTTGCAAACCAGACGATTTATGTGCTGAATGAATCTCTCGAAATTTGCCCGCCCGAAGTTCAGGGAGAAATCTACATCGGTGGCGCTGGCGTTGCCCAAGGTTACGCCAACAGCGAAGAAAAAACGAAGGCTGCATTTATCGACCATCCAAAATTCGGACGCATCTACAAGACCGGAGATTTTGGGCGTTTTTCAAGCAACGGCTATGTAGTATTCCTCGGACGCAAAGACAGCCAAGTCAAAGTCGGCGGTTACCGCATTGAGCTCGGCGAAATCGAGCAGCGCATGAATACCCTCGACAATGTCGATAGCGCCATCGTTCTCCTTGACGCAAACAAACAAATCATCGCATTCTACACAGGCGTACAAACAGAAAAGGACATTTTCAAAGCTGCACTCGCAAAGTTCTTGCCCTCATACATGATTCCGCATCGATTTGTACATCTCGACGCGATGCCGCTATCTTCTAATGGCAAACTAGATCGTAAAGCACTTTTACAAAGTCTTGAAAAGAATGCAACCGTCGAAGCGCCTCGCAAACAAGAAACGCTCACATCGACCCAATCGCAAATTCTGGATATTTGGAAACTCGTGCTCGACCTCAAGGAAATCGATAGCAGCCTCGACTTCTTTGAACTCGGCGGCGATTCCATCAAGGCACAGCGAATTGCTCAACGCATCGATCAAAAGTACGGCATCCGCGTTCCCTTCGTTTCCGTACTCAACGCCAGAAGTGCAAGAGAATTCGCAGAATCCGTCGAAGACATGATTGTTCCAAAAACAGAAACAGCAATAGTGCCATCCAGCGAAAGCTGCGAATCTGGCAACGGCGGCGAATTTCCGACAACAGGCGTTCAGCTGGCCTACTTGAACGGGCGAAACGACCACTTTGAACTCGGCAAATACAATGCGCATTACTATTTCGAAATCGAATCGCAATACACCGCCGAAGAAATCGAAATCGCCATCCGCAAAGTCGTCAAAAAGCATGACGCCTTCCGCGCCATATTCCTCCCCAACGGAATGCAAAAAGTCTTGACGGATGTGCCGGATTATAAAGTCGAGGTCATCCATTGCACTCCCGAAAATCGCGAAAGCGAGATTCTAAAAATCCGCAACGACCTTTCGCACCACATTTACAAGCATGATCAATGGCCGCTTTTCACATTCAAAGCTGTTGACTATGGCGAAGCCAATCGAATGATTTTCGTAAGTTTCGATTTGATGGTATGCGACGGCGACAGCATGCAAATCTTTTTCTCGGACTTAGGGAAAATTCTCCGCAAACAGCCTTTTGAAGAACGCATCGGTTATTCTTACGAACGCTATGTACGCGATTTGTCGCAATCCCGCAACGAAAAACGCTACGAAGAAGATAAAGCCTATTGGATGGAACGCATCCCCAATTTCCCGGAATACCCGCATGTGCCTCTTGCGCAAAAAGTTTCAGATTGCACCGAATACACCATCGTCCGCAAGCAGGATGTCATTTGCAAAAAGACCTGGGCGAAATTCAAGGAAGTCGCAAAAGCACATCGCATTTCGCCATCATCATTACTTTGTAGTATCTACGCCAAGGTTCTTGCACGTTGGAGCAACCAACAAGACCTGGTTTTGAACCTTACCGCTTTTGAGCGCAAACCATTCCACAAGGATGTTGAAAAAATTATCGGTGACTTCACCAAGCTTTTACCTCTCGCACTTTCGATGAACGAAAATGATTTGTGGAAACAGGCATCCGATGTGCAAACACGCATCATGGACGGACTGGAACACTTGTCGTTTGACGGCACCGAAATTATGCGTGAACTCGCAAAGTCCAAAGGGCAATTCGGCAAAGCCATTTTACCAGTCGTGTTCACATGCGTTCTTTTCGATGCCCCCGAAAACTACTTTGAAGTTCTCGGTAAACTGAATTACGCCATTTCGCAGACTCCGCAAATTTTTATTGACAACCAAATTTCCGAAATGGGCAAAAAGCTCTATGTGACATGGGATGTCGTTAAAGAATTATTCGATCCCGAAATCATCGACAAGATTTTCCACGACTTTGTCGAAAACATCCGCTACATTGCAAACGGAGAAATAAAAACAAACTTCCCCGAAATCGAAAGCATTTGGAACCGCTACAATCCCGCAGTAAAGCCTGTCCCTAAAAAGACATTGCACGGACTTGTCGCAAATGCCATGGCGAAATTCCAAAACAACACTGCCATTGTCGGGAAAAGCAGTTCCTTGACCTACGCAGAATTGGACTCCTTTTCAAACCGTATCGCAAATTTCTTGCACGAAAAAGGCATTATTCGCGGTGACCGCGTCGCCGTTTTGGGAGAACGCATTCCCGAAACCATTGCAAGCATTCTCGGCATTCTCAAAGCCGGTGCCGTTTATGTTCCCATCGATGTTTCTTACCCCAAGGAACGCGTAGATTTTATCTTGCAAGACGGGAACTGTAAATGTTTTCTGCAAAAGTCCTATCTTGAATCCAACGGAATCCAGAACTATAGCGACAAGCCGCTCCCCGCAATCAACCATTTTGAAGACGAAGCATACATCATCTACACTTCGGGCAGTACAGGCAAGCCCAAGGGCGTCATCATGCAGCATGGCGCAACGGCAAACACCATTATCGATGTCAACGAGCGTTTATCCTTAAACGAAAGCGATACACTGATCGGGATTTCGTCCATCTGTTTCGACCTTTCTGTTTACGACATTTTCGGAGCCCTCAGCAGTGGTGCAAAACTCGCCCTCGTCAGCGACGCCCGCGATATGAGTGAAATTTGCAGGACTCTCGTTGAGCAAAACGTGACCGTTTGGAACTCCGTGCCCGTACTTTTCGACATGGCCATGAAGCACCGCATTTCTACAAATGATTCAAGCAAGCTTTCGCTCCGCAAAGTCCTCCTTTCGGGCGACCGCATTCCGCTTGACATCTGTGAAACCGCAAAGAACGCAGGCAGCAACGCAGACCTCATCAGCCTCGGTGGAGCAACCGAAGCGGCCATTTGGTCCATCATCTACCCATTCATCGAAGTACGCCCTGAATGGGATTGCGTTCCATACGGATATCCGATGAAAAATCAGACATTCTATGTTCTTGATTCCAATTTGAGCCTCTGCCCACCAGAAGTTCAAGGAGATCTTTTCATCGGCGGCGTAGGCCTCGCAAAAGGATACAACAACGATCCCGAAAAAACGAACAAAGCATTCATCAAGCACCCCTTACTCGGTCGCATTTACCGCACCGGCGATTTGGGCAAGCTAAAGACAGAAGGCTTTATCGAATTCTTAGGACGTTCCGATACACAAATCAAGCTCAACGGCTTCCGCATTGAACTCGGCGAAATCGAATCAGCTATTATGCATACAGGGCTTGCCACACGTGCTGTCGCAGCACTCAAGGATGTTCCTGGCAGCGGAAAGCAAATCATTGCCTATGTTCTTGCGGCAAATGCTGACGCCGAAAATCTCGAAAGCAAAATCAAAGCCGAAATTTCAAAGACGCTTACGGGCTACATGATTCCAGCGCGCATCATCACGCTCGAAACATTCCCGCTTTCCGCAAACGGCAAAGTCGACAAAAAACAGCTCCCGATTCCTGAAATAGCGGCGCAACCCATCGAAAAGGCCATAACAACAAACGCAGACTTATCGCCAGAAGAAAGGGAAGTTCTCGGGATTTGGCAGCAAGTATTCGAGAATCCAAACATCACCATCGAAGACGACTTTTACTCCATCGGCGGCGATTCCATTACCTTGATGAAACTTGTCGATAAATTAGCACTCGACTTAAAGAAAACCGCATCAATTGACCAAGTTTTGCAAGCGAAAAGCATCAAGGAGTTCATAGATCTTATCCACTAACATCTCTCCTTAGCACATCCACAGCGTCGGGCATAAATGTCCGGCGCTTTTTTTACTAATGTCCCCCTCATTCGGTCATGAAAAGAATAATGGATCTATCCCCTTACAGCTCCAAAATGACAATTCTAAAAAAATATGGCACACCTTTCGGCATGCCATACTTTTTTTCTTCTATGGGAGTCTGGGATTATAGAAGATGAGGAGTCTAGATTTTAATCAACGCTAGTCATCAAGCGGAACGATATAATAAGCAGTTCCTGTCGTTACATCCATTTCCTTCGTGACCTTTCCAGATGCAATGTCATAGCGGTACACGGCACCACCCTTCTTATCGGCATGGCCCAAAAGAACGCTCTTGCCATCGGCATCCAAATGAATGGACGGAGCAAACCACGGAATTGTCGGAGAAAGGCCTTCAATCTTTTCAATAGTCTTTTTCTTCAAATCAATGACAACAAATTCCCATTCGTAATTGTTATAGTTGCTCGGATCTTCGAAGTTACCGAAGAAGCCAAGGAACTTGCCCTTACCCAAATAAGCACCACCACTCATCAAATAATTGTTATTGCTTTTTTTGCCAGCGTAAGCGGCATCATGCAAATGGAAAACCCAATCCTTATCAAATTCAGTTTTGCCCTTCTTAATACGAACAAAGCCTTCTTTATAACCATCCATCCAACCCATTGCGGCATTGGAATAGTAGTAGATATCGCCATCTTCATCAACGAAAGACATGGTATTGTTCATATCGTCAATAACGCCAACGGCAGCTGTAAGGTTTTCCGTAATCACCTTTTCAACCTTATCCGTCTTGACATCAATAACAGCAACAGACCCCTGAGCACCGGTAATCATGCTATTAAGATCCACCATCTGTGAAAGGGCAACGAACATTTTGCCATCACGAATCACCGCAGAATTCGGGACCGTAGTCACAGCGCCATTCTTTTCGTCAATATATTTGGAAAGGTCAATTGTAGCCTTTTCCTTAAGGGTAATCGGATCAAGTGCTGTAATGGCATCACCCAAAGTCTGTTCAACATACATTTTGTCCTTATCGACAAATTTCATCATGAGAGCATGTGTGCCCTTGAATTTAGCCGTAGCAGCCGGCTTATCGGACATATTGTTATCCTTGTCCAGTTCATAGCGTACAAGCGTGCTATTCATATCTTCGACATAGAGCGCATAGAGCGAGCCATTAAAATATTGGAAACTGCCCTTATTGGGGATTTCAACAAAGTCATCCACCACTTTTTTCTGATCCGCAGAAATTGACGCTGTTCCAATGAACTGGGAATTTTCCACCATGAAAGAAAAACCATATTTCTTTCCGCTTTCATTGGAATCGTCGGATGCATTGGAGCTCGAATCGCTACAAGCGGCAAGTCCAAAAACGAGACTGGAAACAGCGAGACCTTTAAAAAGGCTCGGAATGATTTTGTATGTCTTTTTCATATTATTCCTTTTTGTTGTTTAAATTTTCCGTCACAATGTCATCCTAAAGTCCGAAGAGCAATAGGAGCCATCATTTTTCAAATCGAAAATTTCACCTTCGTCGCAAAAGCCCTGCCCGGTTTTGATTCACCGTACTTATCGTAAACACGTTCATCCGTTAAATTATGAACTTCAAAACTCCATGAAAGTTTATTCGCAAGAATTGAATATTCCACGCCCAAATCTTGCGTAAACGAACTTGGAATCGTACGATCCTGCTTTTTAGAAACCTTCCAGGTGTAGTAATAATCATCCGTATAATTTGCAAACCAGTAAAGTTTTAAAAAATCTTCGTTGAAAAAAAGATCGCCAATATGAAATTCTACACCAAAATTCATATAGAATGTCGGCATATTCGGCACAACCAAATCCTTTGCAATGCCATAAGAAAAATCAGCTTCGCGGCTCTTGGCATCCTGTTTTGTCAGGTTAAACGAAAGCGCTATATATTCATTCACATCAACGCCCAAGTCTATTTCAAAGCCACTCGTTTTTGTACCAACGCTGTTATAATACGGGCGCGGCACAGCAACATAGCTGTTCCAATAAATCCGGTCATCCATCAAAAGATAGAACCAGTTAAATTCAAGATGCAACTTCAATAAAAGCGGAATTTTATCTAAATCAAGTTCTGCACCCGCCGTAAAGTTATCGGAATGTTCCGGTTTTAAATTTGGAGAGCAAGCCACATAAATCCCGTCACCAAAAATTTCTTCACGAGTCGGGAATCTCAAGCTGTGCTGATACCCTGCCTTGACCGCCAACGCTTCCATCAACTTTACCCGCAAATTTTCGCTAAAGCCAAAATCTTTCTGCGAATACTCATCATTAATCAATTGCTGCACTCTATTTTCGCCGTCATTATCGGCTTCGATATTGTAAAAGTATCCCTTGATTCCAGCCACATTCTGGATTCTTTTATTCCAAAAGTTATTTTCAAGAGATAACCCCGTTATAAGCGAATAAGCGTGTCCTGGAAAACCAGCATTATTCAGCTTTTTATTTTTCACAGACAATTTATCTTTCGAATCCTGAGATTCATAACGGAACAATCCGCTCCACGTCAGGTTATGATTTTCAGAAAATTCATAATTAACATTCCAAGGGACAAGCAATGAATAATTTTTATATTCATAAAACGAAGGAGAGCCGAGAGTAATTTCGCCTAGTGCAACTTCACTTTCTTTATAGTCCGACTTATCCCAACCATAATAATACACATGAGTCGTGTCAACAACACTTTCTTCACCATAATTAAAGCCTATAGAAATAGCAGCGGAAAGTCCATTCACAAACAAGTTCGTTTTTTCCAATGATAATGAAACTCCGTAGCCGAAGGCATCAGCAGAAGCATGTTCTACACGATGCGCTGTCGATTGGATTTCTTTATCACTTGCACCAAAGCTTGCTCCAATGCTGATTTTATCAAAGTAGAAGTTATTCAAGTTGACAAATGGAGAAATATTATAACTGTAATAACGGCCATAATCTCGCGTCACCACCGTATCCATATACGGAGTGGTAAATTCGTAATCATTATCGGAATAGTTATAATACGCAGAGAGCCCCGTTTCAACAGCACGTCTTTTCAGCGAGTCCGTCACCCACACGTATTTTGCATCAAGCGATGCCTTATGTGTATTGAAACTTCCGAACGAATAAGAACCTGTAATGGAACTTTCGAACAAGTTCTTCGTCACAACATTGATAACGCCGCCCATGCCGTCCGTTGCAAAACGTTCCGGCACATAGCTCTTGTAAACTTCAATGCGATCGATTTTATCGATAGGAATATCGTTAATTGAAAGGCTACCATTTCCATTATCCACAGGAACGCCATCCACAAGGACTTTGACGTTCTTGCCTTCCATGCCGCGAATATTGATTTTACTTTCGCCGCCGAGACCGCCCGATTGACGGACTTTCACGCCCGATGAACGGTTTGTCGCTTCGGCAATTGTCGCACTGGAACCTTGCAATTCCTTTGTATCCAAGACCTTGACGGATTCAGCCTTTATTTTTGCATCAATGGGAGCCGTTTCCGCTTCAGTTTCATCTTCAACAGATAGCCCTTCAAGAACCGTAACATCCGAAGGCTTTGCGGAACGTTCAGAATTCGGAGATGTACTTACTGCAGATTCATTAGATGGCGCAGCACTAGCCGCATCCGTAATAGTCGCAGGCTCATCGAAAAATGCGTCATCATAGCTCGTGACTTCTTCGTTCTGTGCAAATACGCAAATCGAAGAAAGAGCGATAGAAGCAAAAACTTTTTTCATCTTTGTAATCTCATCCACCCATTTACTTTTAATTTTCAATCACAAATTGTCGAGTAAAAATAAATTCAAAACACCACCATTTTCTACTCTAAAATGTTTGACTACAATCCAATTAGACGAGGATAACTTTTTACAAAAAAAAGTATGGCGCACCGTTCGGCACGCCATACCCTCTTCTATTGTAGTCTGGGTTTTAGAAGAAATCCTAAAGCACCCACAGAGCAACGTGGTAAACTATAAACGCCAAGCCGAGTGAAATAGCAAAGTAGTAGCCAGCAATGGCAGCGGTCCATTTCACGGAATGCGTTTCGCGATATGTTGTACCCATCGTAAGCACGCAAGGCACGTTAAACATGGATGCAAAAATAAACGAAAGCGCTTCGGGGATCGTCACCACAGCACGCATCATTTCACCAAGATTTGCACCAGCCGCGTTACGCGACACAAGTGAGAACGCATCGTTTGTACTCGAGAACACGACACTCATCACGCCAAGCGAAGCTTCCTTGCTAAAGACGCCACCCAGGTAAGAGATAAACAGTTGCCAACGCATACCAAAAATTTGCGTGAACGGTTCAATCACGCCGCCAATGCGATACAAAAGGCTATGCGTCACCAAACCATCGCTCGAATAAGATACCGCCCAGAAAACAAACGAAACAAACCAAATAACAATAATTGCTTTTTTGAATACACTCCAAACATTGCGACCAACAGTCTTAATCAAGTTTTTCCAATGCGGTTTATGGTACGGCGGAAGTTCCATAATCATCCCGACTCGTTCATCAACAGGGACAAGCTTGTTGCCAAAAAGCTTTGCCGAAAGCCAGAACGACGCAAAAATCAATGCCACATAGATTAGCCCAAACAATGGCGCGGCAGAGCCAAAGAACACCGAGGCCAAGAACAGCACCACGGAAACTTTAGCACCGCAAGGAATCGACCACAAAAGAGTCATCGCAAACAAGCGCTGTCCACGAGTATCCAGGACTCGCGTACCACACACAGCGCCACCCGTACAAGCAAGGCCCGAAACAAGCGGCATAAACGCCTTGCCATGCAAGCCAAGTCGCGAAAGCCAAGAATCAAACACGAACGACGATCTTGCCAAATACCCCGTATCTTCCATCAATCCAAAAGTCACGAGAATCGAGAATACAAAAGCCATCATTGCAATTGTTACTGCAAGTCCATCAACAACAACGCCATTGATGAACGATGCAACAGAAGGCCATAAGCCAAGCGATGCGCAAAATTCATTCACATGCGGAACGGCAGCTCCCTGAGCAGCAAAGCATCCCATAATTACCGGCATTGCAATCATCATGCTTACGGCAAGCGTAATCACCAGAATGAAGAACGCCACAAGCTTACCCCAAATGCGGTGCGTCGCTATTCTATCAAATTTCGAAAGCGGTTTGACATTTTCATTTTCCGAAGATATTCCGCGAAGCACTTCTGAGATAAAGTGGTATTTCGCCTCGCCCGTCACAAGGCCACCTTCATCACCTTCTTCATCCAAAATTTTCTTGATTTTCGTCCAGCGTTCGGGAACAACGGACAAAACAACTTCGGAGGTAACTAGCGAATCATTTTCCAACAGTTTTGAAGCAATCCAAAAGCTATTGCGTTTACCAAAATCTATTCCATCGAGCAGTCGCTCTATTTTCTCAATCAATGAAACTCCGCGACCTTCTGCGGCACCATTTGCGGCACTCTCGGTAACAGCAGTACTTTCCTTTAGCACCGCACAGATTTTTTCCGAAGAAATCATTGCCGTCTTTTTCATAGCCCGTTCAAGAGTTTCAAAAAAGCGCGGATAGCATCCCGTTTCAGCAGCAACAAAGCCAAGCACAGGAATATTCAAAAGACGCTCTAGCTTTTCGACATCTATTTTTTTGCCCTTTTGCTCAGCAACATCCATCATGTTGAGCACCAGCATCACAGGGATTTTGATTCCCGCAAAATCCGCAAGCATGTAGAGGCTGCGTTCCAATTGCGAAGCATCTACGATAATGCATACAAGGTCAGGATTACCATGTTCAATAAAATCGCGCGTCACAATTTCTTCGGCTGAGTTTGCCGTAAGCCCATAACTGCCAGGCAAATCAATAACGCGATAAACATCTTCACCCTGCGAGAAAAATCCCTCCGCTTTTTCCACTGTTTTTCCAGGCCAGTTGCCCACATGTTGGCGAGAGCCAGTCAATGCGTTAAAAAGTGTAGATTTCCCTGAATTCGGTTGTCCCAAGAGAGCGATTGTTCTCATACAAACACCACCTCAATCTGAGCACATTCTTTGCGGTTTATTGCAATCATCGTATCGTGCGAATACAAAAGCACCGGGGATCGCCCATCGTTTTGCAGAACCAAAAACTGGCTGCTCGGCGGAAGCCCCATCGATACGACACGAGAAATAAAACGGGAATCCCCGTTGATATGCCGAATCAGACCATGCTGATTTTCTTTCATTTCTGACAAAAACATTTAAGCTCCTTCTATCTAAAACTGTAGCGGATCTTTGTCGCAAAACTTCTACCCGGCTTGCTTTCGCCAAACTTGTCATACGAGCGAGCATCAGCCAAGTTATCAACTTCAAAGCTCCAGCCCAATTTATTATCCCACAAGGAATATTCGACGCCAATATCTTGCGTGAACGAAGATTTAATTTTACGGCTCTGGCGGGAGCTAATTTTCCAGCCGTAGAAATATTCATCCGTATAATTTGCAGACCACCAGACTTTCAAAAAATCTTCCTTGCTAAACAAGTCGCCAACATGGAACTCTGCAAGATAGTTCATAAAGAATCGTGGAATATTCGGAACGATTGCATCCTTGGGAATGCCCTGTTTTGCATTATATTTTACATTGCGTAAATCTTGGAAAGTCCAGTTCGTTCCTAATAAAACCCACTCATTTACATCCAACTTTACATCGACTTCGTAGCCCCAGCTGCGAATCGGATTCATATTAAAGTAGGGAATCGACATTTGCGATGAACTCATGTAATGAATTCGATTCTTGTAGTACGAATAAAATACATCACCGTCAAAGCGGAGCCTTGTTACAAACGGCAGTTCCTGCAAATCCACAGAAATTCCAAAATTGAAATTATCCGTTTCTTCAGGCTTGAGGTTTATCGCAGCGCTCACACGAAGGCCGTCACCAAAAAGTTCTTCGGGAGACGGCAAACGCACCGCATGTTGATACGAAGCCTTCACAGAAAGCGGTTTTGCAATTTTGAACATCAAATTTTCATCATAACTGAAATCCGTGTAGTCATTCGATTCTACCGCAGGTTCAATCAGAAGGCTCGTCGGCATATTCGAAATTTTGGCATTCAAGTAGTGGAATTTGAAGCCTGCGAGATTTTGGATTCGAGAATTCCAGAAACGATTTTCAAGCGAAATGCCAGTAGTCACAGAAAACATTTCACCTGGAAGCCCTGCCGTATTGAAACCCATCTTTTCCGAACCAAGATCATCTTCAGGTTTTTCCTTATGATATCTGAGAAGCGTATTCAAATAAACAAACTGATCTTTTACATATTGATAATCAAGATTCAATAAATTATTAAAATCGTAAATTTCAACAGTACGAAGTTTCGGGAGCCCCATTGATGTAAGCTCTCCCACATTTTTCTTTGCGACATCGCAGCTAAACCAATTGCGGCAATGAACGCGGCTTGTATCGATTATTTTGTTTTCTGCAAAACCAAATGAAAAATAGTCGCCAAAATTCAAATTCTTGGCAATAAAGTTTTTCTTGTCAAGACCAAGTGAAACACCGAAATTGTAGCCTTCGGATGTTGTTTCCTTAATACGATATTCGATGCCCTGAATTTCCTTGTCAAACGCACCGAAACTAGCACCAAGCGAAATTTTATCAAACCAGGCATTCATCAAATTTGCGAAAGCCTGCACATTGTAGGATGTATAATGGTCGTGATCGCGAACGACACTCGTATCCTTGCCCGTAGAACTTTTCATATACGGCGAAGTGAATTCGTAATTGTTGTCGGAATGATTAAAGTAGCCGGATACGCCAATTTCAAGGCTTGTCGCACCCGCAATGCTGTCTATCAAACGGCTTGCACTGACAGACGCTTTGTGTGTATTGAAACTCGAAAAACTATAAGAGGCGTCAATTGAATTTGCCGGGCGCTTCTTGGTCACAATGTTAATGGCACCGCCCGCGCCGTCTGTCGCAAAACGCGCCGGTATATAGCCCTTATAAACTTCGATATCCGCAATTTGGTCGATAGGAATATCGTCAAGTCCCAAATTTCCCTGAGTTTCGACAGGAACGCCGTTGACAAGCACCTTGATGTTCTTGCCTTCCATACCGCGAATATTTATTTTACCTTCGCTACCCATTCCGCCAGACTTGCGCACTTTCACGCCAGATGCGGAATTAATCGCCTTGGAAATGCTCTTGCTCGTATTCTGCAATTCGGCGGCATCAATCGTAGAAACCGTTTCGACCTGTTTCGCAATTGCAGCCTGCTCCGCTTCCGATTCCGTCTCGACCGAAAGCAAATCCAGTTTTGTGACATCTTCCGAATTTGCAGAGGAGTTCGTAGCTGCGGCACCATTCGCCGAGACATTCGCAGCATCCGTGCTAATCGCCGGACTTTCATTTTCATCCGCAAAATCATCGAATTGCGTCACTTCATCATCTTGCGCAAAAACAGCCACAGTCAAAACTGCGGCACAAGCAAGCACAAATCTCATTCTTTTATAGATATTCATTATCAAAAAATTTTCTAAAGTGAAAAAAGCGTCGGCCAAGGATTACCTTCGCAAAAGTCTGCAAGGTGAGTGTCGCGACGGGCTGCTTGCAGACCGGCATGACCGAACCGCAGCGACGGACGCCGTAGGCGTCAAAAGCATCAAAGGCGAATGCTGCGGTTGCACTTGTGCAAACATAGCTGAGCCGTAATTGCTGATGCTGAAAGCATCCACTCCGAGCTGGGGCCCCGCCCGCATGATTTTTTCGCTTAGCCGTTAGGCCTCATAATCTTACTTCAGCGGAACCATCCACATCGGGATTTGTTCGGCCTTGGCAATCTTCTTGGCTTTATCCGTTTTCGGATCATAGCGGAAGTAGGCGTTGCCATCTTTTTCCGTAGAAACCGCAAAGATCACCTTGCCATCTTCCTCGACATACTTACCGTAACTAGCCCAGCTCGAAGTATAATCAATCGGCAAAGCCTTCATCTTTTTCTTTGCAAGGTCAATCTGCACCGGCTTGCAAGTGGGATTGTGGTAACTTTCCGCATCAAGCCACCCCTTTTCCAGATCCTTCATCACGTTCAAGAAAGAGTAAACGTAACCATCGCTCGGATGTGTTGACGGCGCGAGATATTTGAAAACACCTTTCTTGGTGATACCGTCAATGGCAACATCCTTGCTCACAAACCAAGCGTAATCCTTGTCAAACTTGGTTTCGCCCACCTTGATACGGAGGAAACCATCAACCTGGCCAGGAGCGTAGCCCCAAGAAGCATTACTGTAGCAATAAATATAACCATCAAGTACCGTAAACGACTGATTTTCCGAGTCGTCTAGAGAACCCACTGCAGCGACGCGGTCATCCGTAGCAACGGCAATGACTTCGTCCTTCTTAACATCGATAATGGCAACTTCAGCTTGATTACCTGTGCGGTACTCATCTTGGTTCTGGATGAGACCTACATAAAGGCGATCATCGACAATCACGCCCGTACCAGGGGTTACCACATAAGCATTCTTACTCTTGTACTTGGAAAGATCAATAGCACCTGTTATCTTCATTGTTTTCGGGTTAATGATGAGTAGGGAATCCATCAAGCCACCGACATATGCTTTTTCTTTGTTTACAAAGTAGATATGGTCCGACCATTTTCCTGGAAGTGAAAGTTCAGCCTCTTTTTTGCCAAGCTTATTATTTTCGGCCAAGCTGTAACGGGAAATAGAGCCGACATCCAAATCAGCGATAAACAAGGCATTATCATAATACACAACGCCTGCACGCGTGCCAACTTCAACAAAGTCCTTGCCCAAATCATCCGTGTGGTCTAAAGACATCGTGCCGACAAACATCGTTTCGCCCGTCGAAATGGATGTTGCAAATTCGCGTTTGTAATCATCATCGCCGTTTGAAGAAGTCGAAGAATCGTTACCGCAAGCAGCCAAAACGCTTGCCGCAACAAAAGAGAGTGCTAAAAGTTTTTTATTCATACAGGACTCCTAGTTTTATACACCTTTTTAAGTTCGACCGCATTTTAGAAATCCAAAAAGTTCGCCTCAACTCCAAATAGACTCGGAACAATCCGAAAAGTTAGATTTAACTAATTAAGTCTTTAAAAGAAATCATTAAAAAATTAAAATTGGGGCGAAAACAAAAAGAAGGTCCAACATGAGTGTTTTTAAAAGATTAACACCTTATATGCAATCAAGGAAAATTTTATTTCCGTTTGCACTTTTATTTTCTGCACTAAGCGCCATCGCTGGGATGATACCATTTATATATGTATGGTTCATTGTCCGCGAACTATTCACCGCAACCGGGAATATTTCATACGATATGGTCAAGCATTATGCGATAATCGCCGTTATTTTCTCGGCGGCAAGCGTTCTCCTTTACTTTGCGGCCCTCGTCTGTTCGCACTTGGTCGCGTTCCGCGTCGAAGGCAACATCCGCCGATTCACAATCAAGAAACTTCTCATGCTTCCGCTCGGATTTTTCGACAGAAATCCATCCGGTCGCATCCGCAAAATTCTTGACGACAACGCTACAGTCACTCATACTTTTATTGCGCATGAGCTTCCGGACTTATCGGGAACCCTTATCATCCCTATCGCGGCACTCGTTCTTTTATTCGTTTTCGATTGGCGTTTGGGCATTGCCTCTATCGTCCCCATCGCATACGCTATCGTGACTCTTGGAACCAAGATGAACAAAAGCAAGGACTTTATGCAAAAATACATGAAGTCGCTCGAAGACATGAACACCGAAGCCGTCGAATATGTGCGCGGCATCCCCGTCGTTAAAGTTTTCCAACAAACTATTTACTCCTTCAAAAACTTTTACAACACCATCGAAGATTACCACAAGATGGTTGTTGCCTATTCCAGTAGCTGGAAGTTCATCATGTGTTCCTACACAACGCTTATCAACGGTGTTGCGCTTTTGCTCGTTCCTACGGCAATCCTCATCATCACGAATTCTGGGAACATCGCAGCAACAATCATCGACTTGATGCTTTACATTCTCGTGACTCCCGTTTTCTCGCAAAATATCATGCGCAGCATGTACTTGAGCCAAGCCCTCAACAATGCAAGCATCGCCATCAACAGCATCGAATCCTTGACAAACTATCCAAATCTTGCGGAACCCACTAATCCGCAGCAAATCAAGAATTTCGATATCGAATTCAGGAATGTCGATTTTACATACCCCGGCACAGAAAATCAGGTGCTTAAGGGAATTTCGTTCAGCATCAAAGAAGGCCAAACCGTTGCACTCGTAGGTGCATCGGGCGGCGGCAAGAGCACTATCGCAAAACTCGTCCCGCGATTCTTCGACGTGACAGGCGGCGAAGTCCTCATCGGAGGCGCCCCAATCAAGGAAATACCCAAAGAAGTCCTCATGAAAAAAACATCATTCGTTTTCCAGAATACTCGACTTTTCAAGAAGAGTATTTTGGAGAACGTCCGTTACGGAACTCCTGAGGCTTCCATCGAAAGCGTGAACAAAGCGTTAGACCTCGCGCAATGCCGTGAAATCATCGACCGCTTGCCAGATGGCATCAACACCGTCATCGGTACCAAGGGCACATACCTTTCTGGTGGCGAACAGCAGCGAATCGTACTTGCACGAGCCATCCTCAAGAACGCCCCCATCGTCGTTCTCGACGAAGCCACCGCATTTGCCGACCCCGAAAACGAACACCTCATTCAAAAGGCTTTACAGACACTTTCCAAAGGCAAGACAGTCTTGATGATTGCACATAGACTCACAAGCATCGTCAATGCAGACCAAATTCTCGTTGTACAAGGCGGCGAAATCGTAGAACGCGGCACGCACAAGGAACTCGTCGAAAAGGGCGGCATATTCGCCAAGATGTGGAAAGATTACCAGCAATCCGTCACATGGACCATTGGCGCAAACGCAGGCAGCAACAATAACGGAGGCGAAAATGTATAACTGGATAAAAAAACGTTTTGCCCTTTCTGACGAAGGCACAAAGACATTTATCAAAGGCGTATTTTGGACAACATGGCATTACCTCTCGCTCATGTTTCCACTTTCCTTTGTATTTCTATTTTTGAAAGAATACATGGCAAAGATGGAAAACCCGTCCGCAGAACCGCACAACTTTTTCATCTATTTGATTATAGCAGTTGTCATTTTTGTCGTGATGTACGGTCTTTACGCGCTTTCGTACAGCAGTACTTACGATTCCGTTTATCTAGAATGCAAAAAACGACGCATCACGCTTGCTGAAAAACTCCGCAAGCTTCCGCTCGCATTCTTCGGCAAAAAAGATCTTTCCGACTTGACATCCACCATCATGGCCGACGTCAATTCACTCGAAATGATTTTTTCACACGCCGTTCCAGAAATCTTTGCCGTCGGTGCAATGCTCGTCCTCTGCGCTATTGTACTCTTCATTTACAACCCCCTGATGGCAACAGCGCTCTTGTGGGTCGTGCCGTTTGCCGGTTTACTCATTTTCATCTCGCGCAAGATGCAGTTCAAAAACTACAAACACACATACGATTCTGGGCGAGTCATTTCCGAAGACATTCAGGAATGCCTTGAAAACATCCAGGAAATCAAGGCTTACTGCGAAGAAGAAAGCATTTGCAAAGCCATGGATGAGCATTCCAGGAATCACGAAAATAGCCAAATCAAGGGCGAATTTTCAACCGGAGTCATTCTGAATGGCGCACAAGTTTTCTTAAAATTCGGCCTTGCATCCGTCTTGATTTTCGGTTCCATTCTCCTGGCACAAAACAAGCTCAGCATTTTCGATTACCTTGTGTACATCGTTTGCGCTTCGACAATTTACAGTCCCATCTATCTTGTTCTCAACAACATGTCAGAACTGTTCTTCTTGGATGTGCGCCTCAACCGCTTCAAGGAAATGGACAATATGGAAGTGCAACGCGGTACTACAAAATTTACGCCCAAGAATTTTGATATCGAATTCAAGGATGTAAGTTTCTTCTATAACGAAGACAAGCAAGTTTTGAAGAATGTATCGTTCACCGCAAAGCAAGGCGAAATCACCGCACTCGTCGGGCCATCCGGCAGCGGAAAGACAACCGCAGCAAAGCTCGCCGCCCGCTTCTGGGATATTCAAGGCGGAACAATCACGCTCGGCGGCGAAGACATTTCAAGAATCGATCCTGAAACGCTCCTCAAGAACTTCTCCATCGTCTTCCAGGATGTCGTGCTGTTCAACGCCTCCATCCGCGACAACATCCGCATCGGTAAACGCGATGCCACCGACGAAGAAATTCTGCGAGCCGCAAAACTTGCAAACTGCGATGACTTTGTCCAAAAGCTCCCGCAAGGTTACGACACAGTCATCGGCGAAAACGGCGACACGCTCTCCGGTGGCGAACGCCAACGAATCTCAATTGCACGCGCCATCCTCAAGGATGCCCCCATCGTCCTCCTCGACGAAGCCACCGCAAGCCTCGACGTCGAAAACGAATCCAAGATTCAGCAGAGCATTTCGGAACTCGTGCAAAACAAGACCGTCATCATCATCGCACACCGCATGCGCACCATCGCCAATGCAGACAAGGTCGTGGTGTTGCAAAACGGTCAAGTCGTCGAAACCGGCTCCCCCGCCGAACTCAAGCAAAAAGGCGGACTCTTCTGCAAGATGCTCAAGCTCCAAGAAGTAAATTAAGACTCATTCGAAAACCACATACAAAATTGCCTCGGAGAAATCCGAGGCAATTTTCTTTAAAAAGGCAATGCACTATTTCCCGCACTCGACATACGCCAAGTCAATTCGGCCTTTGAGAACGCTACTCATTTTAATCGTCCAGCCATTCGCATTCAAAAAAGACTTG
>CAMZFJ010000001.1 GCA_947306025.1 uncultured Fibrobacter sp. | reverse complement strand
CGCCCAAAATCTCCAAAAAACCACCACCCCCAACACCCCCCGCCCCCACGCCGCCGCGCCCCGCGCGCCGCCCCGGGGGGGGGGAGGTGTGCAGAATTTTTGCATAGTGACCGACCCTCCATACAACGTAGGGTATCATTACGAGGATTACGACGATAATATGGAAGAAAGTGCATATTACTCCATGCTTTCGCGCATAATCGGAAAACGACCGGCGGTAATCTTGCATTATCCCGAAGCCCTGCACAAGCTATCCATCGCTATCGGGAAAGCCCCGGACCGCGTTGTATCATGGGTTTACAATTCAAACACCGGGAGGCAGCACCGCGACATCGCTTTTTATGGAGTAAAGCCTGATTTCTCGAAGGTCCCGCAGCCATACAAAAACGAAACCGACAAGAGAATTATGGAGCGCATCGCCGCTGGAAAATTCTGCAAGATGTATGACTGGTTTGTCGAGGATCAAATCAAGAACGTCCAGAAAGAAAAAATGAAAATTGACCATCCTTGCGTAATTCCTCTTGCGGTCATGGATAAAATAGTTCGCCTTTTGCCGGAGAATTTGACTATAATTGACCCCTTCTGCGGAACAGGAACAACCTGCATAGCGGCAAAAAAGAACGGCAGAGATTTTATCGGGATGGAGCGTTCAAGCAAGTATTTCGAACTTGCAAAAAGGCGATTGAACGAAGAAACTGCGCAAACTTCTCTATTTTAGAAAGACGATAAACCATAACAAAAAAAAGGAAAGCAATATGAAAGACGATAAGCGATGCCTGAACTGCAAGCACGAGGGAAAAATCTGCCTGCGCCAGGGATGGGGCGGCGACGAATACTGGAGCGAGTGCACGATCGACAGGATTGAACGCGACCGCCGCAGTTTCGGCTGCGAAAAATGGGAGGCGAAGTGATGGCTGAACTGAAACTCACCAACAACCCCTGCAAATACTGCAACGGGGAAATCAACGAAGGGAAGCCGCTGTGTGGCGACATCGTAAACGATGGCGATGTTGTAAACATCGTTAAAACTACCGAAGGCTACGAAATTGAATTGTGGCGTGATTTTGAACTTGTCAACTCGGAACAGATTTTTTGGTGCCCGATGTGCGGGCGCAAACTGACGGAGGAGAAATGAGCAAAGGATGCGACTTCAAGAACTACCCGCTCCACCCCGGACAGACGCACGCGGCACCGCTCTACACGCAGTTGCCGCTCGAAGAATACGAAGCCCTGATGAAAGAGAACAAGGCGCTCAAGCAAGCAAACGCAAACATGGCAGAAAGCGTTGCAGAACTCGACGCGATGCGCCTGAAGGAAGTCGAACTCGATATGCGCGAGCGCGAACTGAAAGAAAATAAATTCGTTTTCTCTATTTTAACAGAACTCAAGAAAGCGAAAGAAAAGTTCCCAGTATTCTGCGACGACTTTACGGGAGCCCATGAGTGGTTCATCGTTGACGAGCTGGAGCGCTGGCGCAAGGTCAACAGCGTCGCACCGTACCACGCCGACGCCATCCTCAACGAGGAAATCCTAGAAGCCCTGGAGGCCTACAAGCAGGGCGACATGGAGCACTGCCTTCAGGAACTGGCCCAGTGCGGTGCGGTGATCCTGCGAATGATGGAATATGTAGAAAAGGAAACGAAATGAGTGAAGAAGTAATCAGCAAGGAAAAGCTCGAAGAGCGTTACAAAAAGGTCATTATCAGAACCGAAGAAACAGTCAATCCGTTTTCCGGAGAAAAAGAAAAAAGAACCGTTGTCGATTTGATTCACGACGGCAACATCTACTACATCCACATCGAGTTTTCACCTTTTGGCACAACGTACAGCGGCGACATGGGATGCTTCATGTTCCAGCCCGGCTATGGCGTCGGGACGTTTAAAGGCAAAAACATCAACCCCTTCTATTGGAGCGAAAAGATAAAAGCAGCAGGACAAGAATACTATATCCGCGATTTTGATATGCAAAACGTGGATCGTGCCTACAAAGAAGAAATCTTGAATCATTACGAGTATGAATGGGACACAAAGTTTTTCGAAGAAGCCAAGAAAGCCTGGGAGATGTCCGACGACGATTTCGAAAAATGGTACGACACCTGGTACGAAAGAGATGACGAGGAAGTTGGCCCCGACTTTGCTGAAGAAGTCAAACGAGTTCGCGATGCCGGAAAACCGTCCGATTATGCCAACAGGGACTCAGAAGAGAGCGCATACGACGCAGTGAAATCTGCAGCAAAGGACGCAGGATTTGATTGGGATTTCGAAACAATCGGAGACATCGCCAGTAATGGAAATGGCGAATGCTACAGTTTCCTTTACGCCTGCTGCGTTCTTCAATGGGTCGCAAATAAGATTGTTGAAATGGAGTCTGACAAATGAGCGAACTGAAAACACGATTTGTCGACGATACTTATGTCGAATATTTCAACACGGGCAAGCACGACCTCGCTCAAATTTATTTGAAATCCGAAGCCGACAAGGTTATTGCGGAGAAGGATGCAAAAATCCTCGCCCTTGATGCGGAAGTATTCAAGCAAAAGCATCATGCAAAACTGTTCTTGGACGAACGTAATTATGCAGAAACCCAACTCCATCGCCACAAGTACAAGCGGTGCTTGGCGATGGCAAAGTGGTGCGAGATGGGCATTTCCTATTGGGATGATGATGAACAAGAAGGTGGATGGGAATACAAAAAATTGCGGCATTGTATTCGCTGGAAAAAGCGTTGGCTGGAACTTGCCGAGAAATTCAAGGAGGCGAAGTGAAGAAAGTATGGATTCTATTCACTTGTTTTTGGATTTTGATTATGATGGCGTGTGAAATAAAAGATAAGGAAACCAGAGCCGAAGTAAAAGAAGCGCTGGAACTTGTCAAAAAGGCAAACGCATTATGCAAGGAGGCGAAGTGATGTGCGAGTATTGCGACATGAAAAACAAGCCGATGGCATACCGTTTTGACGGAATTTATAAAGAAAAAATATATGTCCAACATTTAATCCCCGCAAAGTTGCGACCGAATGGGCAATGGATAATCAAAGCCGAAGTTGCTAGTGGACCAATTTACGCAAATATCAATTTCTGCCCGATGTGCGGGCGAAAACTGACGGAGGCGAAATGAGCAAAGGATGCGACTTCAAGAACTACCCGCTCCACCCCGGACAGACGCACGCGGAGCCGCTATATGCGCAGATACCGCTGGAAGAATACGAGAGCATCATGCGCGAGAACAAGCTGCTCAAGGAAGAGAACGCCCGCCTCAACGAAGTGCTGAAGCGCCACGGGATAACCCTGCTCAAGGATGGCTAGAGATGACCGACGCAGAAATCATCGCGGAACTGAAACGCGAACCCGCCGCCGAGCTGCGGAGGCTCCAGCGCCATCCCTACGAATGGAAAGTTGAACATGCGCTTGATGTCATCCGGGAGTTCGTGGAGCACGAAGGCGTGAACGGAGTCTACGTTTCGTTCAGCGGAGGCAAGGACTCCCTCGTCCTTCTGCATCTCGTGCGCTCCATCTATCCCGATGTTCCTGCGGTGTTCGCGAATACCGGCATAGAATTCCCGGAGCAGGTGAAATTCGTGCGCGAATTCCAGAACGTGACCGAAGTCTACCAGGTAAAGCATTTCCCGAAAATCCTGAAGGAGGACGGCATCGTGTACCCAAGCAAGGAGGTCGCGATGTACATCAAGGCGGCAAAGGGCGGCGCCACATACGCGGTCAACGGCCTGCATGGCCTTGACCTCGATGGCAAGGAAAGCCGATACAAGGAGAGGTTCAAGAAATGGGCGTTCCTGCTCGACTGCGGCGTGAAAATATCGCCCGACTGCTGCAAGCTGATGAAAGAAAGGCCGATGATGAACTACGAGAAAAAAACGGGCAGGAGCCCGATAATAGGAACGCGGGCAGAAGAGAGCTTCCGCAGGAGCGTTGGCTGGATGAAGGCGGGCTGCAATTCCTTCAAGGGCAAAAGGCACAAGAGCACTCCCCTTTCCTTATGGCTGGAAAGCGATGTCATGCGATACGTCGAAGAGAACGGCATCAAGCTTTCGCCCATGTACTCCGAAGCGGGCCTGAAAAGGACCGGCTGCATGTTCTGCCCGGTCCCGATCGCGCACGGCGACTTGAAAAACATCGAATATGCCAGGAAGCATCACCCGAAGATTTATGCGGCTATAATGGAAAAGCACGGGCTCAAGGAGATGCTGGAGAAGGTAGGCATCGAGCAGAAAGACCAGCTTTCGCTTTTCTAGGTTTGTAAAACCGAATTTACATAATTTTATAAAAAATTTATTGACTTTTTATAAAAATGTATGTATATTTAAACCAGAAACGAAAAGCAAAGAGGTTTTAAAATGGCTACAAAATCCACAAGAAAGCAGCTCGCAGGCGAAATCTACGACCTTTACAACCGCAAGTGGCAGCAGTTCGGCAATAGCAAGAAATCCGCATGGGTGCGCCATCTCCTGAACGGCGACCTCGGCACCGGATACAAGAGCATCGAGGAACTCGCATCCTGGCGCGACCGCCTGCTTGCCGAAGCGGCATAAAAAACCAAAGGACTCGATCATGGGCAAAACATCACTCAAGCCGACATCCGTGACGCCGAAGGCGCACGAAATCGCCACGAAGGAAGCGAAGCGCCGCAAGGCGAAGGGCATCTGCTCCAGCATCACGGCGGTCATTTCCGAGGCGGTAATCAAGGAATACGGAGACACGAAAAATGGATAACAAAAAGATTTCTTTCCAGCGCGGCATACCCGCTCCCGACGGCATCCACGAGGACGGGGCCATCGTAATCAACGAGTGGCGCCCGAAGGGTGGCTGGCTCAAGCACTACCGCGACAAGAACAGCGACCTCAAGGACAAGCTGCTCGTCTGCGCCATCTTCGCGCTTTACCTTTTCATTTCCACCCTCGACTATTATTGGGGTTAATTTCCCATGACTCTCGATGACCTTGCAAAGCTGAACGAATGCTACCAGGCAGCTCTCGATGAAATGGCAGAAGCAGCCATCGACATCGCGGAGGCCATTTCCGCAGGCAAGAAGCCCGAACTCCGGCAAATGAGGCGATATGCGAAGGCGAAGCTCGGCGTGGCCTCTACCCGCAGGGACATCGAGGAAAACATGGAAATCGAAATCGAAAAAACTTTATTCCAGGACTAGACATTTATGGCAGATAGGTCGATAACATACAAGAGCACGAAGAGCCGCACCGAATACACCGTGACCGAGAAGAACGGCAGGGCGCATCTTGCGGTAAGCGGCGAGGCTTCCAACCACGCAAAAGTCATGAAGCAGATCAACGATGTCAGGCGCGGGGGAGGCTCCTTCGAGATGGTATGCTGGATGGCTCGGCAGCTCTCGCAGACTTTCTAGAATAAAATTTTTATTTTTCTTTCACTCTTCACAGGAGAAAACCAAATGAAACAAGATGCAGAAAACCCCATCGTATCGGTTGGCGACGATTACTCCGTCATCGTATCCGATAACGGGAACTTGCAGCAATTTTTCGCGGATGGCGAAAACCTCCAGAAGGTAGCCGACCGCATCGAAAGCATGGCCCGCAACCTTGTCGCGGATACATCCACGAAGGAGGGCATTTCCCAGATTAAGACCGCCGCCCGGCAGATAGCCTCGGTCAAGAAAAAGGTCGATGACCTCGGCAAGGCGGTCGTGGCAGAGCTCAAGGCGCTTCCCAAGGTAATCGACAAGAACCGCGCTGATTTCCGCGAGCGCATGGAGAGTTTGCAGGAGGAAATCCGCAGGCCCGTGACCGACATCGAGGAACGGCAGAAGGCCATCGACGACATCAAGGGCACGCACTTCGCCTGCGCCGCCTGCAACTCCCAGGAACTCGCCGCCAAGATCGAGGAACTCGAAACCCAGCGGGCAGCGGTCACCGCCGAGGTATGGAAGGAAGCATACGAGGACGCGCTGAAGGCATACGACTCCGAAATCGCCGCTCTCGCTACCATGCGGGATGCGGCAGCGAAGCGCGAGGCAGAGCAGCGCGAGCTGGAGGAACTGCGCAAGAAGAAAGAAGAGGCCGAACGCATCATCCGCGAGAACAAGATCAAGGAAGAGGCAGAGCGCAAGGCCCGCGAGGAAGCCGAAGCCCGCGCCGCAGCAGAAAAGGCCCGCATGGAGCGCGAAAAGGCCGAAGCCGAACGCAAGGCCGCAGAGGCAGAAAGGGCTCGCCATGAGGCCGAGGAACGCGCAAGGCGCGAGGCCATGCAGCGCGAGGAAGAAAAGGCGAAAGCCCGCTATACCATCCCCGAGAATGGCCCCGCATCTTTCCCGCAGCAGCAGGAAGAAAAGCCCGCGCCGCGCATCCCCGACCTGAAGCCCTCCAAATGGACTCCCGAAATGAAGGCGGTCAACAACGACATAGTCAAGGCCATCGCAGCCATCATCGCTGAACGCCTGCAAGGCTTTACCGACAACGGCTACGAGGTCGCAGCCCGCGAAATCGTGAAGGCCATCGTAAACAACAAAATCAACCATCTTTCCGTGAGGTATTAAAAATGGAATATATCGAAAATCAAAAGGACGAAGGCAAGAAGGCCGAATGGCTCGAAAAGCGCCGCCACTACATCACCGGCACCGATGCCGGGAAGCTCATCGGGGTGTCCCCCTTCGGAGGCATCTTCGACGTATGGCTCGACAAGACGGGCCGCGCCGAACCCCTCGCTGAAACTCCCGCGATGAAGGCGGGCAAGTCCTTCGAAACCAACATCCTCAAGGATTTCTATGCAGTGGAAACCGACTGCAAGCTGGAGCACATGGACGGCTACGACCTGCGCACCTGCGACGAATTCCCGCGCCTTGGCGCATCGCTCGATGGCTGGAACCATAGCCTCGGCATCCCGGTAGATGCCAAGAACATCCGCTTCCGCGATGAAAAGTGGGGCGAGGCCTACACCTCCGACTTCCCCGAATACTACAAGGCCCAGCTCCAGGTGCAGATGATGGTCACTGGCGCAAGGTTTGCCCACCTTGCGGTCATGTTCTCCGGGCAGGATTTCTTCATCTACACCATGGAATATGACGAAGAGCTCGCCAAGAAAATCCTTGACGCTGCCGACGCCTTCTGGCCCTATGTAGATGGCGACCAGATGCCCGAGGCCGACGGCTCCGAAGCCACCTCCGATTTCATCAAGAAGGAATATGCCGTGGGCCATGCCGACGAGGAAAAGGAGGCGAGCGACGAGATGATCGAGGCCGTGAAAGCCTTGCAGAAGGCGAAGGCCGACAAGAAGGATGCCGAGAAGCGCGAAGCCGAATTCTCCAACCGCATCAAGGTCTACATGGGCGACGCGACCGTCATCCCCGGCATCTGCACCTGGAAAAACAACAAGGATGGCGAGAGCATCGACTGGGAAAGCATCGCGACCATCGCGATGTCCGGGATGGATGCCGCAGAGCGCGAGGCCCTCATCGCCCAGCATACGACAAAGAAGCAGGGCGCACGCGTGCTCCGCATCACCGCAAAGGGACTCTAAAAATATAAGAAATAAATAAGATTTGGAGCTCTACGCAAAATGTATATTATGCACACAAAAATCTACAAAAAGAGGTAAAACAAATGGAAAAAACACCCGCAATTATCAACCCCTCCGAAAACGCCCTGCCGGTAGCCGCGCAGTCCGCGTCCGAGAACGCCGCTCTCGCCATGGCCGCCCAGCAGAAGGCGGTCGTGGAGGCCCGCTACAAGATGGCGCTGGCCCGCCCCCGCGACCTCGATGCCGTGCGCCAGAATATGCTCAAGGATGCCCGCCGTCCCAGCTTCGCGAGCGTGGCTATCTATCACAAGCCCATCGGCAAGGGCGTGGAAGGCCCGAGCATCCGCTTCGTCGAAGCCGCCATCCGCAACATGACGAATATCTTGACCGAGACCTTCACCGTATCCGAAGATGACGAGCGCCGCGTGATCCGCGTGGCCGTAAGCGACCTCGAAACGAATACCTACTTTTCCCAGGACGTGACCGTCACCAAGACCGTGGAGCGCTCCAAGCTGCCCCAGGGCGAGAAGCCCATCCGGGTCCGCACGAATTCCTACGGAAAGCCGGTCTACATCCTGCATGGCACCGACGATGACATCCTGAACAAGCAAAACTCCCTCATCTCGAAGGCGGTTCGCACCCTCGGCCTGCGCCTCATTCCGGGCGACCTCGTGGACGAGGCTCTCTACTACGTGCGGCAGACCATGGCGAAGCAGGATGCCGCCGACCCGGATGCCGCGAAGAACCGCATCATTGACGCCTTCGCGCAGCTCGGCGTGCCGGTCGAGGCCCTCAAGGATTTCCTCGGTCACGAGCTCTCCAGCATCGACCCGACGGAGCTCCAGCTCCTGCGCTCCACCTTTTCCGCTATCAAGGACGGCGAGACTACCTGGAAGGCGGTGATGGATGACAAGGCCGAAAAGGAAGCCGAGGCGAAGGCTGCGGCATCCGCATCCGCTCCCGCACAGAAGAAGGTCGAGCCCGCCGCCCAGAAGGCGCAGACTCGCAACGACAGCCCCGCGAAGAAGGCAAGCGCATCCAGGAGCCAGCCCGCCACGGCACCCGCGCCTGAACCCGAACCGGAACCGGAGCCGGAATTTGCGGACAGCGCAGAACCCGAAGGCGACCTCGACAACGACATGTTCGGGTAGCTTTCGATGCGGCAGGTGAAGTACCCGGCAACGCAGATGGCGCTCAAGCGCTGCGGGTCGAGAAGCCCCTTCTACAAGCGCATTAAAGCTCTTGAGAAATGGGCCATCGACCACGGCTATGACGGGTACAAGCCTATCCACCGCAGGACAAAGAGGGACAAGAGGCAACAAACCGAGCTGCAACTCTGGGTCTAATTCCCATCAAGAAAAAAAAGCGAAAAAGCAAAAAAAAGGAAAAACCAACCATGGCATATTTGAACAAGGTGATGCTCATCGGAAACATCGGGCAGGACCCGAGGACAAGCGCAAGCCCGAACGGCAGGAAGCGCGTTTCATTCTCCCTCGCCACGAGCCGTCGCTACCGCGACAACAACGGAGAGCAGAAAGAAGAGACTACCTGGCATAATATCGTGATCTGGGGAAAGGCTGCGGAAACATTCGAGCAGCTCGGCATCGGCAATGGCATCTCGCTCTTTATCGAGGGCGAGCTCGTGAACCGGAGCTGGACAGACAACCAGGGCTCGAAAAGGAGCATCACCGAGGTGAGCGCGACATCCTTCCAGATACTCACGCCACGCGGGCAGAACGCCTCGCAGGGAGGCTCGGCAGGCGTTAGCGCCCAGGGCTCCGCGAGCGGCAGGAGAAATCCATACGCGCCCGCAGAAGGCCAACCTACCGAGGAAGATTTAGGCGACGATTTGCCCTTCTAGGGCGCATGATATTCCCGCGTGAACAAACGATCGCGGGAACCCTGCCGGATGTCTCCTTTGATTTTTTACATTAACCATTTTCCATCTGAATGAGTGTCGAACTTGCGAAGGATGCGAACGGTTCATGCGGCAGGGACAAATTTGGGCGGTAATCTGCGACGCGGTATCCCATCCACCGCAGCCCTGAACGGGTGGAAATTTTTGACGCGAGGACGCAGGCATGAAGAACCCTTCCATGGTACATCGAGCGGAAAATATGTGGTGCATGTTTGCGCCTTACCGCCACGCCATCAAGGAGGACTGCCCCGCGAAGGTAAAGCTCGCCCTGCTTGTGAACAAATGGATGAACCCGTGGCACGCGATGCAGGACCTGGAGAAGGTCATCCCGGCCAAGAGGCTCGCGAAACTGAAAGCGAATTTAAAAGGATAGGCTACAAGATGCAGACCATCGGAGAATACAAGGAATACACGCGCCAGCTCGAAGGCGAAGTGGGCAAATGGCACCACGCCTACGATGCCCTCGTGGTAGAAAGAAATGCGCTCGTGAACCGCCTGCTCAAGTATGAAAAGACCGTGAGCATCAGGAACGAAGAAGGCGCCGAAAGCGTGACCCTCTTGCGCGAAACTTTCGAAGCCATCAGCGGAGAGCTCGAAAAACTGCGCAAGCACGAGGTCGAATGGGACATGGCGAAAGCCAGGATAAAGGAACTTGAAAGCGAAATCAACCAACTAAAAAAGAGGTAAAACAAAATGAACGAAAAAGAACACATCTATGACGACTGCATCGGGAACCCTCCATTTGCCGAGGCCCTGAAAACGCTGGGGGGGGTATGAATACCGAATGGAAATTGACCGAGGCGCAGCAGCAGTTCTTTGACGAGAAGAAGGGGCGCGTGAGCAACCTTCCCGAAGATGCGACCGAGCGCGAGAAGGAATTTGCAAAGATTGCGCTTTTCATGGCGAACTATGCCGAGAACTTGCAGGGAGCCTTGAACCGGCTCAAGGCAGAGCGCACGGCAGCGGTGGAGCGCACGGCAGCGGTGGAGCGCCATCAACACCGCAGCGACTTCTCGAAGGCATGGGGCGCGATGGTCGCCTGCTACCGGGCCATCGACAGAAATTTCGGCAACGAAATCCGCGCCCATCTCGAAAAGAACGACCGCACCCAGAAGGAAGGGCGGATGCGCGCCCTCATGGAGCAGATGCAGAGGCTCACGAAGTAGAATTTGCCGCCTAGCTTGAGCAAGCGTTGTGGTAGACGTCAGTATGGGCTAGGCGGTAGATTCCGAGGATTGGCGGCGGTCACGCACCTCGATAAAACAACCGTCACAAGTTTAATAAAGCCCTCCGGGCAGCATTTTACCACAACACAACGGTAAAATGAACCCCTAACTATTGACCGCCCGGAGGGCGAACTTTTGAAAATTGCGTCGCCTATAACTGGACATTAGGGACGCGATGGCGCGGCGAGGCGGCTCGTAGAGATTCTCCATTTTTACTTTACCGCCCACGCCACTAGGCGGCATAAAAATAGCTGGATAAGCTAAAGCCGATAAAGACGGGTAAAACGCCGCGCCTCCACCCGCAGGGCCATAACTGCGGGAACGGATTTGAAACGAGGAAAAACGACAAATGGAAATCATCGCATGAACAAGAAAAAGATAAACGCCTTCGACTGCATTTGCGTAACCGATGTAAGAATAAACCCGATTAGGCAAATCGAGGGACTGACACACACCAAGGCACTTGCAGAAGTCGTTTTCAACGACCAGCTATTGATCCGTGGCATCCGAGTCGTGGAAGGCGAGAACGGACTTTACATATCGTACCCGTTCCCGTTCCATCCGACAACGGGCGAAGATGAACAACCAAGAAGTACCGTTTTCCCGATTACAAAGGTGTTGCGCGACCATGTGGAAGCGGTCGTGATTGAAAAGTATCAAGACGTGGTAAAAAAGAAAAATGGATAGCTGGGAATCGAAAATAGCGGACGCCTTCGCACGGCATGGCGATTCCGTTTCAACGTGCCTAATCGTTGACCCCGTGGAACGCAACCGCAAGGCCAACAAGGCCAATCGTGACGGCGTTGGCGGAAGTAGCCACGAAAAGATGCTAGAGCGCTCCAGAAGATACCGACAGAACCACATCGAGAAGTGCCGCGAGAAGTCGATCCGCTGGCAGCGCGAAAATCACGAATACCACTGCCTTCGGTGCAGACTGTGGCGCGAGAAGAAGAAACTGGAGAAGGAACAAGATAACAAAAAAGTAACAAATAAATAAGTTGCGCTTCATGAAATAATTTTCTATAATAAATCACGGCTCGTTAGGACTTTGTCGGGAAAATCGTTTTTTTCATTTGACGAACCTCGCCCGCACAAACCATGGTTCGAAGCCATGGGAGCCACTAAAAAAAACGCCGATGGGTGCATGAATCAACAGACCAAAACAAAAAAAAACTTTCTTCGTCGGTCTGTCCGTAAACATACTGCGACCGCACCCGGAGGCAAACCTTTAACAAAACGGCGATGCACCGAACGGCGCAAAGCCAGCGCGGGGTAACTTCATTCCTACTTCTTCTAAATTCAAATAAGTTACACGACCCCCGCGTGAAGGGCGGCTAAAAGCGGTTCTCCAATCCCCTTCTCCCTCTTTTAGCAGTCCAAAATTTTTTACAAACAACAGAGGATAATCAAATGAATAATGTTTTTGAAAAATACGATATGCACCTTTATCGTGATTCTTTCCAGAATTACAAGGTTTATCAAATTCCGAAAGCTCAACTTATTATCGCTGATGTGCCTTACAACCTTGGCACAAACGCATACGGTTCTAACCCGTCCTGGTATGTTGATGGCGATAATAAAAACGGCGAAAGCGAACTTGCAGGCAAAAAGTTCTTCAATTCCGAGAATGAATTTAGACCTGCTGAATTTATGCACTTTTGTTCAAAGATGCTAGTCAAGGAACCGAAGGAAACAGGCAAGGCTCCATGTATGCTCTTGTTTTGTTCCTTTGAACAACAATTCCAATTTATCGAACTCGGTAAAAAATACGGACTGCCTAATTACATCAACCTTGTTTTTCGCAAGAACTTCTCCGCTCAAGTATTAAAGGCTAACATGCGGATAGTTGGTAATTGCGAATATGGCTTACTTTTCTATCGTGATAAATTACCGAAATTTAACAACTTTGGTAAAATGGTGATGAATTGCATCGACTGGGAACGCGATACCGATACGCCTAAAGTCCACCCGACACAGAAACCAGTTAAATTGTTAAAACAGCTTATCTCGCTCTTTACCGACGAAGGCGATGTTGTTATTGATCCGTGTTGTGGTTCCGGCTCTACATTGCTTGCGGCGCAGGATTTACTCCGCAAATCTTACGGTTTTGAAGTTGACCGTAATTTTTTCAACGACAGCAAAGACAAATTACTGAATAGCTGGCAACCCGATATGTTCCAAATGTTGAAATACGAAGGCAAGAACACCTAGCGATGGTAAACAATTTCAAGCATAAGGACATATCGCAAATATTTGATATGGTACGAGACCGCGACCACTATACCGTGATTCGCGATTTTTTCGAACTATCCGCAATTTCTATCCGTAACAATTTCGACCACGGCAACGAATACGCCTGCCTCGAAAAAAGGTACACGGAAATAGCGCAGGGCTACAAAAAGGAATACCTGGAAGGATTCGCCATGGCTCTCGGATTGCTTGGAAAGAAAATCCAGGACGCGGTAAACGGTAACGCGCCATTTGCAGACTGGGCGGGCGAGCTCTACATGGATTCTGGAACCAGCAACGGCAAGGCGGGCCAGTTCTTTACGCCCTATTCCGTGTCTCAATGTATGGCTAGGATAAACTTTCCCAAAGACGATGTTATGGCAAAGCTCGGGGATGATCCGAACCGTGTTTTGACAATTTACGAGCCGACTTGCGGCGCGGGCGGTCTAATAGTCGCTTCCATTGATGCGCTGAACGAAGCCGGTGTGAACTATTCCTGGAACGCGTTTGTCGATTGCGGGGACATTGACCCGCGATGCGTCCACATGACCTATGTCACATTGTCTTTGCTAGGCGTTCCCGCCGTGGTGAGGCTTGGCGATGCGCTCGCGATGGAATACAGGCAAAACTGGTTCACGCCCGCCTACCTGATGGCGTGGCCCCATTTCAAGAAGCAAATCGGGCGGGGAAAATACCCGAACAGCGCGACCGTGCCGAAGTCGAGCGACACCCAGGAAAAGCCGCAGGAATCGGCACAAGAGCCGCCCAAAGAAGAAACCCAGGAACTAGCCACGGCGATTGCCGAAACCGTGCCTACCATGGACGCTAACGGGCAATATAGCCTTTTCTAGGAGTTCCACAATGAATCTTGGTTTACCTTACAAGGGCAGCAAGAATACTATTGCAGAAGACTTGGTGAAGTGCCTTCCGCGCGGCAAGAAACTCCTCGACGCCTGCTGCGGCGGCGGTGCCGTGCTTATGGCGGCAGCGATGAGCAACCGCTGGGAAAAGGTGGTCGGCAACGACCTGAACCCCGCCACGATTGCCCTGCTTGACGCCGTACTGATTCATAAGGGGCAGATTGAATACGAACACCCGCCCGTCTGCACTCGCGACGATTTCGCAAATAGCCTACAACGCATTGAAAACGGGGACTTCACCATTCAGGACTGCGTGAACAAATACTGCGCCTCGTTTGGCAACGATGGCAAAACGTACCTATACGGAAAACAAATAGAAGAATATAAGCTCGCTGCGGAGCAGATGCTTACCGCCGACACGCTCGATCAACGGCGAAAGTTTTACCGGAAATTCCATGCGCTGATAAATACCGACGATAGCGAGGATAAAGAATGCTTTCAAAATCTCGAAACTATGCATCGCTTGCATAGCCTGGAACGTTTGGAACGGTTGGAACGGTTGGATATTTTCGATATTGACTATAAGGAATTTGATATTGTCTATTTCGACATTCCGTACAAGGGGACGAACAAGTATGATTTCGAGTTCGATTACGAAAGATTCTACGACCTTTTCAAGTCGCTTAAAAAGGACTTAAAAATCAACGCATTTTTAAGTGAATACGATGCCCCGTTTACTTGCGTTGCCGAATTTGAGAAAACGCAGCTCATGGCGGCGTCAGTCGGCGCCACCAAAAAGACAAGCAAGGAAAGATTATTTTACAATGGTTCGCCCGCCGAATATCGCACCCTGATGGGCGCTGATTACGCCCCGAAAGTGGCGCAGACGGCTCTTTTTTAGGGCCGAATTTGTAGAATTTTTGCAAAAAGTTGGAAAAAAAGCTAAAAAATTCTCACAAAACCATACAAAATGTACGATTTTCTGCATTTTTTTTTGATGTAAGCAAAAAATAAGAAAAATCTTTGACTTATCTCTTGATAATAGTCAATAACTTATGTATATTATGTAAGTAAACAAAAAGAGAGGTAAACAAAATGGAAAAACAACCTGTCAAATTCGAAGTCGGCAAAACCTACTATTACAGGTTCATTGGCGATAGCGATCTTGTCGTGAAGTGCAAGGTCACGAAGCGCACGGCAAAGACTATCACCTTTATCGACCTCGACGAAAACAAGACATACACGAAGCGAATCCGCGAATCCTTCGGTGTCGAATGTGTTTCTATTGCCTCCTATTCCATGGCTCCGGTACTTTTCGCCGACAGGCTCGCCGCATAACTTTTCAAAACGAGGTTCAGCATGTTTAAAGTCATTAAATGCGAACGTGTGGAAAACCCCTTTTACAAGGCCTTGGTAGAAAAATCGTGCATCAGGACTGAAAAAGAATTTGGCACCGAAAAAGAGGCGAACGAATTTATCAACGCCGATATTGACGAATACCTAACAAAGTATGACGGCAACGACATCAAGGCCATAAAGATAGAACTCGAATGGCAAGTTGGCGCAAGCATAAAGGACAATTCTAGGTTCGGGGGCTTAAACATCTATTACCAAAAACGAAGCTGGTAAAACCGAAAAACAATTCACCACAACACCAAAAAACAGGAGAAACCAAAATGGCTATCAAAGAAAGAACCACAATCATGATCGACCGCGAACTTCTCGCCGAAGCCCAGAACACCGCCGCACGAATCGGCATCCCGCTTGTCATTGCAGGTAGCACATCGAAGTTCCTTCGGTACTTGCTCCAGGACTTCAACGCGAATAACCCGAAGAAAGCAAAAAAGGCATAGCACAAACTAATTAACGAGGTATCAAATGATTAAAGAAGAACAGATAGCCGCATACAGGGAAATGGCAAAGAACGCAAGCGCAAACGGCATGGAAGCCCAGATCAGGGCAAACCTCGAATCGACTTGCGCCAAGTTCGCCTGGAATGAAGACAAGTTCGAGCGTTGCATTGATTTTCTTAAGAAAGTCTGTCTCGAAATGCTTGGAGGAGAGGACGCCGCCGAAGGCGACGAAAACAGGATTTGCAAGAAACTTTCGGGCGAAATTCCCGACGAGGTGTGTTTCCGAATCTGCCGCGACTACTTCAACGACGAAATATGGAAGGCAGAAGACGAGGAAAACGAACGCAAGAAGGCCGAAGAAGAAGAACGACTCGCAAAAGCAAATGATTTGATTGAAAAGGAAAAGAAAGTCCCGGCGAAGTCTGCAAAGACCAGAAAGAAGGCTCCGGCAAAACCCACGAATCCGGCGCCCGAACCTGAACCGGAAAAGGTCGGAACCGAAAAGCCTGTTGCCGTTGTCCCGGAAGAACCGTTGACGGCTGAATCGCTCGTCAAGAAGGTTGCGGAAAGAAACCGCCTGATTATCGAGGAAAACAACAAGAAACTCGGAATCGGTCTCGCTGAAACAATCGACCTTTTCGGCACGGGAAAATAGAAGCCATGATCAAGGCCGGTTCTTTCCTAGCTCACAGCTATGTAACAACTGTGGACATAGATACCATACATTGAAACTTAGTGAACGGGAGTGGATATGTCCAGACTGCGGTAACCTAATTGATAGAGACTGGAATGCCGCCAAGAACATACTTGATGAAGGACTTAGAATACTAGATAATGAAGGTACCCCGCGAACCGGGGAAGCCGTGGTCTTGCGACCGCTATGCCTTGCTGAGAACCCAACTGTGGATGACCGTCCTTTGGACCTAAAAAGCAGTGGTGCTGTGATGCGGGAAATTCAACCGGTTGCACCGGTGGTTACTGAAACCCACCGGTCTTTAGCCGGTGGGTAGTTCATGTAAGAAATAAATAAGTTGCAAAACGTGCGAATTTATCTAGTTTTAACCAAAAGAGAGGTAAAAAACAAATGAAATTCATTAAGACCTGTTTGCAAGCCGTCTACATATTGTTTGGCACCGCATCCATGGTTGTCGCGCCGTTCGCCTTTTTCTTTTACCTTCTGGAACTTGGCGCGTTCCGTTCGGTAATCTACGCTTGGCTGGTGTGTGCCTTCTTAAGCGCGTTGGTAATCTTGCCGACCGGCACAACGAAAGCCCGCAAGGACAGAAAGATGAAGCGCAACTTGCTCCGGATAAAGAAATTCTTTTGCTCGATATTTTCGACGATAAAAAAAGGAATCTGCAAGGTCTATGAAGAAATATTCAGCGAAGAATATATTGAGGACTAGAGTAAATGCTAAAACGCGATAAAATAATTCAAGCGGCTGCAAATATCGAAGGTTCGGCAGTCATGCTATCCGAAAAGTGGGACTGCTATCTAATCGGCTACACCATCACGGAAGGCACAAAGACCGTGCTGGGCGTGTACGACATGACTGGTTTGGTACGCGGTGACATCGACCGTGAAGACGCCGTTATCGAAGAATTGAAATGCCTAAACGGCGGTTTGAAGCCGGTATTGGTTCACACATGGTAGAATCTTGGCTTTCCGTTTAACAGTCCTCGCCGGTGCGCTATTGCTTGTCGGAACGATTTTGTTCTGCCTTGGCGCGATCTGCATGTTTATAGGAGAATTAGCAAAATGAGAAAGTTTAGCGGAGTGCAATTCAGTTGCCACTATGCTTTCAACACGAACTGCGATTTTTACTGCAAGCCTTCAATGAAGGGCGGCCACCGACACAACCACATCTACAACGTGTGCAACCGCATCACGTTCCGAGGCAAGAAAAGCCGCCGCGTGAGGCTAGCCGACAAGAAATATTTTGTAAGCATATTCTGGGAGAACATCGCACTCATGCCCGACGAACTAAACAATATTCTAGCAAACAAAAGGAAAAGGAAATAAGACAACAGCCTCGTAGCCTAGTGGTTAGGCAGCACGGCATTGAATGGAAGCAATGCTAGCGTGTCCCGTCCCACTTCCATAAATGGGCGGCTAGACATCGGTTCGAATCCGGTCGAGGCTCTACAACACAATGCAGAATGGCGGAACCATTCATTAGAAATGGGCATCATTATTTGAGGCAGGTAGACGCAGTGGAATGTAAGTCCATGGCCCGCGCGCGCAAACGGGCGTGCTGGTTCGAATCCAGCTTCTGCAATAAAGATTTAAAGAGGATCCATGGCTATAAATAAGGATATGTTACACGCCCAGACGCACTCGCTGTTCGAGAAGGCTGGAGAGGTGCTTGAAGGCGTGTCTAAACTGAAAGAACGAATCGCGGAACTTGAAAAAGAAAACGAATCTCTTAAATACTCCATCGCAACGCTTGAAACTGATCTTGCCATGGCTCAATCGTGGCGAACGACCACACCGCCCGTCGGCGTCGATTTATTGCTTGAAACCGGGGACGGGTTCTGGCGGGTTAGATTAAACAACCAGGAAAAAGTCGATTTCCTTGTCAACGAGGGAAAGATTAAACGATGGATCCCGTTCCCCAAGACAAGAGGATAAATTATGAGTCTTGATTGGATAAAACAACGAAGATTTCCTACTTATGAAGAATTTTGTGAAGGCTTCGATGCGTTTAAACGAAATGCAAGGATGTGTAGAGTGAAGCAAAAGACAAAAATGAATTTGCCTAATTACAAACTAAAGGGCGCTTATTCAAAGGACGAATTTACAGACATAAAATCTTTCAAAGAGCGCGTAAACGATTTTATAGAACTTGTAGAAAAAGATAACGCAAGACGCATCAGGATTGATTTCACGATTGAATGGGAAAAAGGCTAGTGATAGTTTGCTGGTGGTGCCGAAGGCCGAAGAAAACAACAAAGTGCCGTTTGAAATTTTCCCGAAAGTGGGTGCATTTGTGCGAGGACTGCAAAAAAAGTATTCAAGGACAAGATAAAGGAGACTGAAACAAAATGAAACCGAGAGCAAAAAATAAGAAATTAAAAAAGCTTTTCCCGTATAGCAAGGAGTTTAAACAGTACAAAAAGGGTTACAAGGAACGACTGCACAAATGCCCCGTTTGTGGCGGTTCAAGGCGTTCCGGCTATTATAGGATTTGTCCCAAGTGCGACTGGGTGTACGAATGGCAAAAGAAGGTCGAGGAACTTGTAGAACAGGCAGACGCCATGATGAAAGAGCATAACGCACGTTTGCGGGTTCTTTTTTTCAAGCCGTATATAGTGAACCTTGACTGCGAAATTACCGCCTACTGCGACCCGCACGAAGTCACCGAAACGCACCGCAACGGCGAACGGTTGACCGGAGAATTTAAGGTCGAATATAAGGCAAGGACTTTCAGGACGGGAAAGAATTTGTCTTTGGTAGATTTGCGTCACGCAACGGATCCGAAAAAGATGTTGCTCGATACCGCGATTGAACTTTTCCGCAATACCAAGAAATACGTGGAAGATTACATCGACCTAAACGGGAAGATGGCTACAATTTGCGGAGTTCCTGTTCCTGTGGTAGGTGGCTCCTGGGGCGAACCGAGAAGAAAGAATCACGTTATATACAAGAGGCTATAAATGGGAAATGATGATTGTGTATTCAAAGAGGAACCGTCCTTTTCTCCTGAAAAGGAACTTGAACATTTGCTTAAGGCTTACAAATACGCCCGCGAAGTTTTCTGTATTGACCCGCAAGCGCAAAAGGATAATGAACATAGCCGGATAATAACTGAAACAAACCTTTATTCCTTTAACGTTGGCCTGCTTATGGGCATGAGGTGGAAAAAGTGAACGACGAGCTTTTTAAGCAATTCCTAAAAGAGCTGGACGAGGCCCCCGATTATGTCAAGGAAAACACGATGTGTTATTTCTGGCATAATACTTCGGCTTGCACCAAATGCCCTAAAAAGGATTGCAAGGCGAGGGAGCCGAGAAAGATTGAACCAAACAAGCCCCATAAGCTGATTTGAAGAATTTATTAAAGGACTGAAAATCACATGACAAATTTTAAACGCTGGCTAAATTCATTGAAACCGGAAGACTTTATCGACAATATCGGCGAGGAAGATTCGTCTTTCAAGCTAGGCTGTGAAAAATGTCCTATCGGCAGGAGCTCTTGTAATTGCGACCCATTTTTTGAGCCTTGCGATAGTAAACTTTTAAGATGGTTCAAATCGAAGCCAAGGACATAAAATCGAAAGCCCCCGATGATCGCTCACCGAGGGCTTTTTTTGTAGCCTCCCCGACTACGTTATTTTTTTTTTCTTTGTTTCTAATACCGTTCGACTATCGCAAGACTGCGAACGTTGCGGCATAGCATTGTCACCATCTTTTCCGCGTCCTTGCTTTCGTCTATGCGTTCCTTTGCATCGTCTCGCCTCATGCCGACCAACACACACGCGGCGGAATCCTTGTAGGTGTTCCCGGAATGGATGCGGACACCACGGCTTGACGGAACCTTCGGGGAAAACAGTAAAGGCAATTCCCTCTTGAACTTCTGGGACTTGGAATTTTCTATTGAATAGAAACCGGCAGGGATAGCCTTTTGTGCATTTTCCAGCGTGTAGCAGATGCAAGTATCACCCATGAAAAGACGGCCCAGGATAGCCGTTCCCGTGCGTTTATCGCGTACCAAGGTAAACATGATTCTAGTCTATGGCCTCCCACTTTGCCGAAACGTAGCGGCGCACGTTGTAGCCGTCGTTCCCCCAATGGTTCTTTCCACCGGCGAAGATTTCTATTCCCTTGTCGGCGCAACCGGCAACAAAGCGGCTCATGCCACAGCAACGCCACATGCCGCGCAAGATGTCGTCCACCTCCTCGCGGCTCAAATTCACCGGTTCGTGCTCGCCTTCGACAATACCCTTAAGGATGTAAAGGACATCGTGGGCTGTCGGGGCGGCGTTGTAATCGTCGTCACCTTTACGCCATTGAGGAACCAGGAGCGACACGGGCCAGAACGTAGACGCGCCGTCCGTCATGAAATGCGGGTAAATCTCGATTACCAGCTTTGCGCGTTCCTTTTTCCCGTCGGTGAACGTGCGGGTGATCCAAATATCTATTATCGCCTTGCCGCAAAATTCGAAGGGCCGCTTTTCGGTAGTGACAAACGGCGTCACCGTGTAGGATTCTACAGTGCACTTTGTTCTCATAGCTCCAACCTCGAGTCGCGTGCCACTTTCGGGCTCCCGGAAATAATCAGTCCCTTGTTGTTCAAGGCCCCAATAATCTCGCGCAGCAGGCCGTTCGTTTCCTTGACCTCGCCTTCCAGGCGTACAAAGTGCCCGTTCCCTTCGCTCAAGCGATCCCGCACTTCCTTGTTTTCGTGCTGGAGCAACTTCACTTCGGACTTTAGGTTTTCAATTTCCCGGTCGCGTTCCTTCTTTGCCTGCTCCCGTTGCAGTTCTATGGCTATGGCGCGGGCGTCGGCGGCTTCCGCCTTGCGTCCCGCCTGCACTGCCTTCACGACTGCCGCAACGGCGGTCCCGATGGAGCCGACCACGGTCGCAACTGCTGCAATGTCAATTCCCGTTATGCTCATGTTATCTGCATCCAGTCGGAACCAAGACTTCCGGTTTTGATGAACTCGCTCGCTTTTCCCGCTGCAACAAACCCCACAAGTTGCGGGTCAGTAGAAGACGGCACATAGACACCGACCTGGCTGCTGGTGTCGTTAATTACCATCACACGAAGCCCGATTGCGGCGTTGCTTGCAAGTTGCGGGTTTGGCGTTTGCGAAACCTTAATCACTGACGTGGATTTCGCGGGGTCCATTTCTTGTTGAATAGTCGCAAGGTGCGCGGTTCCCTTGATGGTTGCATCGTTGTTAAACGTTGCCCCAAGCGTGAGCGTCAGCGTCTTTGTTATTGTCACATCTGCAAGGATGGAAACATCTTTTTCAAATGTGGCCTGCTTCCACACATGGAGGCCTGGAATATGGAGAGCAACACTGGCGCCTAACGGGTTGTTATGGGGTCCAAAAATAACCCCGCCCCAGGTAGGCGCATTCTGCGTAAGGTCCACCATAATGTCCCAGTCGTAATTGCCCTGGTCGCCGTCCTTGATTTTCAGCAACTGCGACTTTAAACTTCCGTATGTAAGTTCGGAAGTGGTTTCAACAATGTTTGCACCATCGCGGCTCTGCGACAAGACCGTGATGCCCGTGTTCCCGATGGTTGTTTTGTGTTCCAGTCCTGCCTGCGTGTTTTTCACTTCCACGCTTGTCGGCGTAAGCGTCACGACACGGACGCCGTCCGGCCCGCTCATTTTAATCGTCACGTTTTTATCGTCTGAAACTTCAAACTCAAACTGGTCGGTTTCACCGCTTCCCGGTGGTATGACGTAAGTCACGCCATCACCCGAAAGAGTAAGTTCTTTTCCACCCGTACCTTCAAGCACAATGGAAGAAAAATGTTTGTTGCCAAGAAAAGCCGCAAGCACTGCAAGCGTAAGCGACTTTGACCTTTCGCCTATGTTGTTTCCAGGCTGCACCAGGTAGAGCAGGTCATCCAAAGTAAGAGTGGTCGCCCTGGGCAACATTGACCCGGCTATGGGTGCATCGGGTATTTGTCTATCGTAAGGCATAGGGGAGTCCTCCGTTTTAAGTTATCCGTAAAAGTTTAGTTTGTTCGAAACGGTGGCGGGCTACTCCACGATAGTTCCGTTTTCTATCGCAAATGTCGCAGAACCCGTCTTTACGCTTACCGATGGATTTTTGCAGGTGCAGTTATACAATTCAACCCTCGTCCCGCTTGTACCGCTGTACCCGTTCTTGTCGTTTATGGATTGGCAATTTACGAGGATGATCTTGTTTGCGCCGCCAGCTACACGGAAACCTCCCGCTGCTGCATCGCTATGCGTATTGCCAATAGATATGCAGTTATAGCACACCATCTGCCCTTCGTTGCCGCTGTCGCTCTTGGCTCCAATGTAGTAAAATCCGTTAAAGTTGTATCGGCTCATAACATTTTTGCACACGCATCCGCAACCGAAAGAAGGAGTGACACCGCCCTTGCCATTATACTCGTAAAGGCCGCCATCTACGACAGTCTCTGCGAACTCATGGTCGGAGTAGCCGTCGTCGTTGTTGTCGTGGCTCCAGCACTCGCGCATCGTGCAGGTGTTGTACTTGGCGTCGATGTAAGTGCCTGCGGTCGCGTGTCCGTTGAAGCCGTCACCGACATCACCGCTGAAGGCGCACGCCGCCTCGCATTTGATGAACTCGACACAGATGGAGTCGCGATAGTCCCAGGCGCCGCCGCCGTATGCGTACTTGCAGGCGCAATCGTAGACTTTCACGCCGTTAAGTCCGATAAGGTTCACGCGACCGTAGCGAAACTCGATATTATAGAGTTCGAGCTCCTGCCCATTGCGAGTAATGAAGAAGCCGTTGCCGCTCTTGTACAACGGGTAAGTGCTAGTCGCTCCCGGGCGGTTGAAGTAAACCTTACCGTCGCCGGAGTCGTAGTACCACTTGTACTCGTTTGCGCAGCACGCCTCGATTTCTGTGATGGCTTCCGCCTTCGTCGTGGCGGTCGTGTGGTTGCTTCGAGTGCAGTCCAGGCGATAGAACTTTCCACGCTCCAGCGGATGTGCTTCTGCCGGAGTAATCGCGGTGCCCACTTCCGGGCAGTCATCGAAGAACAGCCACTGCGTACCAGCGGAATAAGAAATTGCGGAGCAGGCCACGGAGTAGACTTTCGTTGTTCCAGCGACAAGCACTTCGCTTCCGTCATTCGCAATGAGCGAGGATGCCTTCTTGAAGATTACCTTCTTTCCCTGCTCGCCCTTGATTATCACCTTGTTCTTTGGCGATACGGAAGTGTTGATGTAGTTATCATCGTACACACCGCCCATCACGTTCACGATTTCGGCACCATCGGCAAGCGCAGCCGTGATGGTGCGCTTCGGGAGTTCCTTCGTCCCGAGGTTCGCATCGTCACCAGTCAGCGACACGTACATCTCGCCACGCATAAGGGTTCCGAATTCTTCCCCGATGATACCCGTAGGATAAGTAGTGACGGTCAATGCGCCACTCGAGACAATAGAACCACTCGCGCGTTTGAAACATATTTTAGTGTAGTTCGCATCTGGCAGCAACTCCACAACGCGGTCGAACGTGCTGTAAATAGGAAGGGTCTGCGAGTTCCCCGCATCATCTTCTAGGTAAGCGTTCAAGGCATCGGTAGACATAAGACCGCTACCGGACACCTTGACATAGAAGGGAACATTTGCTTTCAAATCTGCTTTCACATAGCCGTTAAAATTACTACCCGTATTTACTTGCAAATTCACGACCGCACCGAGTTCCGTATAGATGTCTACGGGATTTTCTGTCGGCTGTGTGACTACCTTCAGCGTACCGCTTGCAATTACACCGGACGAAGAACGGGCAAACTTAATCTTCGTATAGTCGGCGTCCGGATAGTAAGACACTAATCCGTTAAAGGTGTGGAGCATCGGCAGGGACTGCGTATTTCCCGCATCATCCTCAAACGACACGTTCAAGTTATTTGAAGAAAACAACCCCTCGCAGTTTATGTAGAAGTAGAACGGCACGTCCTTCTTGATTTCAGCGGACACGTACCCGATAAAGTTTTTGCCGCTTGTCACCTTCAATTCCTGGAGCCGCCCGGACAAGTCCTGCACAGGTTCAAGACGATGTTCAAGATAGGCTCGGAACGCTCGCTCGGAGAGCGCGATGAGTTGGATGTCGCCACTTCCGATTATGCCTGCAGCGGAACGCTTGATGCGGATCAACTCAAAGTCAGCGGTCGCCGTAAACTCGACAAATTCGTTATAGACTTTTTGCGACAAATACTGCACGGAGTTCCCGTCCGCATCAAGGCAGTCGAAATTCAGCCCGTTAGCATCGACTATGCCGTCGTCTACCGAGAGCTTAAAAATAATCTTCTCGCCTGCACTTGCAGTGAGACGGGCGAAAGCCTCGAAGTCTACGCCGGACTCCGCCGCCTCCGAAAAATAGCCGAGTTCGAAATCGGAATAACTACGAGCATTCTCCGCAGTCACCTTCAGCAAGTCATCCTTGCCCATCTTCGCAGTGCCGCTCGGTCCGTCCACGGGTATCACGTCGCCCGTGCGGAAGGCGGTGATGCTTGTCGCCCAATCCTTAATTCTTTTAAATAACATAGACATTTTATGCCCTCCGTTTTAATTTGTTTCAAAACTTTCGTTTGTTGTCAAGTAGTCAATCCCGACCACCACGTTATCCGCGTCGTCCACAATCAAGTAGTCCTCATCGTCCACCATAGCGTACTCGGTATCCGGCCACCGCTGGTCTATCACAATGGGCTGCCCATTGTCCTCCAGGACTATGAGCCCGTAAGGTTCCCCGTCCTCGCAAGAGAGAAACGTACCTTGCCCCAAATCGACACCCGAAGCGGCGGCAATGCGTGTCGTTTCTTCTATATCAGGCTCGGACATTCCCGGGCCAAGAATGAAGTAAATACCAGCGGGCCATACGGGACAAAGAATCATGTCTGAAATGCCGAGCGCAATCTTGAAATAGTTATAGATGGCCTCGAATGTCGGCAGGCCTTCGGTTCCGCTGCCTATGCGGATTCTCATTCTCAACTGTTCGTCGGTCTCGCCGATTCGGCGTTCAATGCCGAAGTAAAGGCCGTAATAGTCGAGCATCGGTCCGACCGCATCGTCAATGTTGAAATTGTCCGAAATTTCACGGAGGGCCGTTTCGATTTCGTCCGAGAATCCAAGTGTTGCACCGATAACGCCGAGTAGCTTCGTACTCCGCTTGTATTGCTCTGGAACGTACTTTTTCTGTTCCAAGGAATAATTTGTTATCGGCTCACTCATAGACTATTCTACCACAAACGAAATTCTATCATCTTCAAGGGCGGCATAGCTAAAGAACGAAACGGGAATCCTCTTGTCCGTCTCGTAGCTCGCAGAACTGGGTGCCGTGTCCGGGCTGTTCGTAACCGCGACGGCGCACGTTGCGACGCCGATTCCAGGAACATCGTAAAGGCCCTGGTTGATTCGTGTCGAAATAATATCCTTGCCAAGGGTATATTCCTTTTCAGCCCATTCAACAAGAGCGTCCTTTATTGATTGCTGGCCCGTAAATTCTTCCTCGCTATAAAGCGAATATGTGACCTTCACCCAAAGATATACAGGTGTCGGGCGGCTAAAGCTAACCTGTTGTTCAATTCCGTGGCTGTCGGTGATGTTCACCGATGTGTTACCGTAAGACTGGATGCCCGCCGGTTGGTTTTCGTAGATGCACTTTGCGATTTCGTTGTCATTTCCGCCAACGACAAGCGAAACAAACGACTTGCCCGGTACACCTTCCGAATCGGTAGCAAAACCACGGTTGGACTTGACAATAGCCGAAGAAACACCCGGAACATCAAGCAGGGCGGCCTCTATTGCCGGGTCTGTAGCGCGACTCTTTCTCACCCTTGCAGTGGCTGCACGGCGAACCCTCAAAGATTCGTCGGATTCCAGGTCCTCGCCGGGGTCACCGGCCACGTAGTTGTAGACGGAGTTCCAGCCGCTTACGCCAACGGCGATGGTGTCAAGCTCTCCAATTTCGCAAGTCTGGTAGCCGAGTTCAACAGCGGTAAATTTGCCGTTCGCTCCCGACTGAATGATGAAATCGGAAGGCATGGAACCAGTAACGCCTACGGTAAGAGAGCCGTTAGGTCGCACCACAAGACCGCGTTCTGTAAGAGTGGCACTTCCGCCGGCACTTTCAACGGCGGACGCCAAGACGGTCAAGTTGCTTGCGCTTGTGGCATTGTTCAGCGTCACATCGCCAAACGTGAAGTGGAAAACGTACTCCGTATTCTTTGACGACCCGTCGTCAATAATCAAAAGCTCATTACAGGCGGAACGGCTAATAGTAACGGTCGCGTCAAGCGCGAAGTTCAGGTTGCCGCGTTGACGCTTTGCGAGAGAGCCAGCCGGAATCGTTACGCTCGATCCATTCGTGTAAAGGACTGCATCGACGGTGCATGGCAGGGCCGGTTTACGGGAAACGCCATTGAAGGCCGCGCGGGCGTCTAGTGCCGCGCCTACGGCCTGGTTCGGGTCAAGGCTGGAATAGATTTCCTGTGCAAGTTCCCAAAGGTCGTTATAGGATAGGGCGAGCTGTGAAATAAGAAGTCCGTTCGGACTATCCACGGCTGTTTCAAAAGCAACGCCGAAAACTTGCTTGAACTTGTTTTCAAACTCGACGCGCAACTCCTGGAGCGTCTTTCTATTCAAGCCGGTAGGTGTGACAAATTCGCCCATTATATCGTACCCTCTGCAATTTCGCCCGCGGTTCCCTGCACTCTAAAATCGACGGTAAGGCGGCGGTTTCTCACGGAAAATCTTAATTCGAGCGAAAGTATGGTTGCCACTCCGTCCACGCCCTTGATAACCGAGGCGAGAAGGGAGCGCACCCTTCCAAGGTCTGGGTTCTTCTTAAGGATTTCCTCGTAATAGGGAACCCCGACGGAACGGTCAAGGAAACATTCGCCCCTGAAAGTCTGGAGTCGGCATTGGATCCTTTGCGCCAGCAGGGCGGACGGGTCAACCAGCACGGCAATATTGCCGGAGCCGTCAAGACCTATGTCCCAAGTTGCCGTGTCGAGCGCAAGTTGCAAATCAAACTCCTTATCTTAAATATAACTTATTTTTAGATTATTTTTACACTACATTTTCAAAAAATTGAAAAAGGAACGGGAAACATCACGGCCTACCTCCCCAAGTATGGCTCTCGCGAAATCTCCCGTTCCAAGTCTGCAAAATTTAGGACAAAGAACCAGAGCCGGAGCCGGTCGCGGTCGTTGAGCCCTGCCCGCTTGATGTATCGACCGATACGGAAATACCTTTCTCAACGGTAACGGAAACCGCCGCCGTCTTGATGTAGGCATCTATCTTTTCCGCCAGCTTGTTCGCCACGTTCTGCAAGGCAGTTTCTTTCTCCACGTTGTCCTTGTCGTTGAGCGCTGCGGCTTCTTTCAGGGCCGTTCCAAGATCGGTTTTGAATTGTGCCAAATTGAGGGCCATATAATGCTATACCTCCGGCGTAATGGGTGTGGGCGTAGGCGCACTTGTCGGGCCGACGGCGGTCGGGTGAACGTGCGTTTTTAGCGATACTCCTGGGCCTGCTGGTTCTGGGCCGCAGAACACATCGCCACGGGCTATGATGTCGCCCTTCGCCACTACCTGACCGTCAAAGACGAACTTTTTAGCCGTCCAAGTAATCACCCCTTCCTTGTCAATGGTGATTCTGGCCTTGCCCTTCGAAGGCGTCGGAATCAGGCCGGGAATGGCAACGGCAGAATCGAGGTTGAAGCGGGACGCCACGGCGGGAATGGCCGGGAAATCTCCGTTTTTCCATGTCGAAATGTCGGATTCCTGGAACAGCAAAAGAACGCCGTCGCCTTCGTCAAGAGGAAATTCCATGTCGAAAAACTTGGACGCAGGAAAAACGACGGGAACTTCCATCAGGCTCGGAATCTCGATTTGAACACCGTTATCCATGAGCATGTTCACGGCGGGCTTGACCGTGGCCGTGTGCTTTTCCGCATCGTACTTTTCAACCTTTGCCGGCAGCGAAGTGTGGACGGCGTACATCGCGGAGCTTAAAAACAGATCCATCGCGGATTGCATCGACGCCATATATCAAGCCTCCACCAGATTTAAATCCATCGCGAAAGAGCTATCCTTGCCCGTACCCACCGCCACTTCCATGCGGTCAACAACGAATAGGCCGTCCACGCCACGGTTAGGGTCGGCAACGTGAACGAGGCTGTTCGGGCGCAACTTCGGGAAAACCATCGTTCGCGCCGAATAGGTCTTCTTCATGTTCGTAAAAATCCTGTCAAGCAGCGCGTAGGCATCGTCGGTATTCTCGGGCGTCAGCTTTATATCCTTGCCGCCAACGTTTGCCGATTCGCCTATCTTGCTTGCTAGAGAACTCAAATTAGAGTGAGCCGCGCCCACGTAGTCCGTGGTGTCCTGCAGGTTCAGGAGGCCCGATTGGGGTGTGATGTAAGCTATCGAGTAGGTAGAATCCGAATTATAGCGGAAAACGACCATTTCGGCAAGGTCTACGTAGATTCCGATTCCCTTTGTTTTCAAATCCTGTGAAAGTTTCTTCATGGCGCGGGACACGGGGCCGACAAAAGTCCAACCGCCGGGGAACTTCACTTCTTTAGCCATATCCTTGCCCATCGGCACCAGCCCCAATATGGCGCAAATGGAATCTATTACCATGTCGGCGGTGGAATCCTTCGGGAACGACAAACAGACGGGCGTACAGGTGAACGGGCGCGTCAAGGATCGCAAGGCGATAGAACGGATCACGGTGAGCGTGTCGGTTCCGTCCCTGTACGTCTTCGAGTCGATGATGTTGCCCTGGTACATCAGGCCCGGTTCGGCGCCCTGCTCGTAACCGGCAAAAAGCGCGACATTCGCGCCGCGTTGCAGGAACTTCGAAATAGTGTCTTCGTTCGCGTTGTGGATCGTGGCTTCAAGCTCGTTATCGTCAAAGACGCGGGAACGCACACAGCGGGCGTCAATGCGTAACGCCGCCACATCTACCTGCACCCCGTTCGCGTTGCGGGCCTGTAAAATTACCTTTCTACCCCAGAGCATTTGCGGCCTCCCATTCCGCCAATTCTTCGGGCGAAATCCAGAAAAGGCCCCAGGAATCGCCAAGGGCCGAATATTCCGAAAGCGGCTTACCTTGTCCCTCCGAAAGCGGCAAAACGATAATGTCGCCCTTGATGGGGGACAAGGCCTTGTGTTCTCGCAATATCGGGAACCGTTCGACAAGACGGAACTGGCCCAATTCGCCGGAATCCGAAGAAACGGTCACGAACCATGCGGAGGCGCGGCCATTCCAGAGCAAGCGCAACGTGATAACCATTTGTTCGGGAATCAATACCTGGAACTTCTGGTCTGCGCTTATAGAAGGGTTGAACGGAATTTCAAGCATTAGCGAATCACCCCCAAATATAGTTCATTCATCGTTGACTTGCTAATATTCTTCGCCACCTTCTGCCCCACGTTCACGCCAAGGGCCGATTTCCGGTTGATGTCGCTATCCATGTCCTTCGGCTGCACTTGCGCCGTGACTTCGTGTTCCATCAGCGAGACGGTGAGAATTTGACGGAACGAGACCTTTATTTCGAGGGCGTCGCCTGAATCCCCGTTGCGTTCGGTCGAAATATTCGTGATAGCCACATTGTCGTAGACTTCAAGCGATGTGACGATTGTCACTGGCTGCTTGGCGTCCATGACTGCTTTCAGGTCTATCCAGGCCTGTCTAGCGCGGTTTTCGAGCTGGTAGTTTTTGGCCTCGGCCATCAAGGTCTCGGAATCCTGCAATTCTAGCTGCTTGGCGCGTTCTTCGGCACGTTTTACGGAATGGTTCGTGACGAGTCCGGTGAGCGAGCCCTCCTGGAGTTCCAGGAAAATGCCGTCCGAAATTGCGCGTCCGTCTTGCAGGGGGTTTTCGGTTACTTGCGCCGACTTGGAATGATCCTCGTCAAGAATAAGGTCGAGATCAACAGAACCGACCTTGTAGCCGTCTTTGGGGTAGAATAGACAGGTATGCTGCGGCAACGCCTGTTCCCCGATTATAGCGTTGGCAATAGCTTTTACTACACTAATCATATCGCCCCGATTGCAAATTCTTTAAGTTTCACGTTGAAGGCGGCATCGAAAGCCTGGCGAGAGAGGGCGGAAATATCGAACTTTTCCTGCGCCTTGGTGTTCGCCTCGGTCGCCTTCGTCTGCTTCTTTGTCGCCGCGACACTTTCTTTCAGGCCCTTTTCGATTTCTTCAAATTGCTTTTTGAGTTCTGCCGTGTCGGAAGTCATGGAAGGCGTCTTGACGGCTCCTGATTTCACTTCAAATTCCAGGCCAGTCATTTCCTTGTAAACATCTTTCATGGCGTTTACAAACGAGGCCCTTTTTGAAATTTCAAGCTGGACTTCTTGTAGTTCCTTCGAAGCCTTCACGCCCTCGGGGCCGCCTAGAGCCGCCTTTTCCTGCAATTTCTTTAATTGCGCTTTTCGAGCCTCCTGCTGGCCCACCACATCAGCCATGATTTCTTCACGGGTCTTTGTGCTATGGGACGCCCTTAACTGCTGTTCCATGTACTTTCTCGCGTTGGCCCGTTGTTCTTCGGATGCCTTTGCGCGTGTACGGTTTTCAAGCCAGTTGTACGCCTCGACAAAACCTTCAATGGCTAAAATGGCCATTCCTATAGGGCCGAGTGCCGTCTTCATCGCGAGGCCTATGGACTTCGCTCCTGTTACCGCAATATTTCGGAACCCTGTAAAAGAAAGCGTCATGTTTTGAAACGCCGAACTCCCAACGGCTGCGGCTTTCATGAAGGCGTTTACCAGGGTCACTTGCAAATCGCGAGTGGCAAACGCCACGACCAAGATAGAAAGACGGCGAACCCAAGTAAGCAAGTCTTCAAAAGGAATACTAGAAAGTGCGTTGCCGAACGCCTGAACCTTCGCGACAATAGGCGTCCAGTCGAACGCGATTAGAACATCGACGCCCGCCTTAAGCAACGGCAAGAAGGCCTCCGCCATGTTCTGCAAGGCGGTCACAAAGTTATCCTTAAGCGTTGAAATTCGGCCCTGCAAGGTCTGGCTTTGCGCTTCGAGGTTGCCGTAGAACAAACCGCCCGCACTTGTGGCGGACTTGAAAGCCAAGGTCACCATGTCGGCACTGATAGCGCCCTTTTCCATGGCCTTCTTAAGGTCTGCAACGGACATTCCCGTTTGCTTCGAAATTTCGGTAAGCGGGTTGAAACCCTGGTTGATTAGCTGGAGCAAGTCTTGCCCCATCAAGCGTCCCGTGCTCTGGATCTGCCCGAAAACGAGGGCGAGACCGTTCAGCTTGTTTTGATCCGCACCGGCAATGTCACCCAGCATCTTTAAAGTGGGGACTACCTTTTCGGACTGCAAGCCGAACGACATCAAGGTTTTTGCTGCGCGGGAAAGACCCAGCTTGTCGAACGGGGTCTTTGCGGCAAAATCCGAAATTTCCTTGATAACGGCAGCGGCACGTTCGGCACTACCCGTCATTACCTTAAATTCGGCGTTCAGGCCTTCCATCGTCATGGCGGCTTCGATGCCGGTCTTTGCGAGCATGGTAAAGCCAGCGCCGAGAGCGAGACCGCCGACGAATGTCTTGAAACCTGTCAAAGCCTGTTTGGCCTTGTCAATGCCTTTAGGATCTACCTGAAAGCCCAAGCGGGTGAAAAGTTCCTCAATTACCATCAGCGTCTCCTTTCGTTCGCTTGCCGCATCTGCTCCATTTGCATCGCCTGGTATGCGTCCGCGGCGGCTTCACAATCGCGGCGCATATCGAGAATGGAATTGAAGTACCTAATATCGTCCAAGTCCCATTTCTCGACCTCGCTCAAAGGCTGGCCCATATCCACCACAAGGCGCAATACGGGCCACATATCCTCTACTTCGCTGGCGAGTGACCCGACAGAGCCAATCCGTGCCCAGGTCTGGTCTCGGTGGGTTCGGCTCCTTCGGAGGTAGCGGTTGTTCTCGGCTGGAGACCAAAGCGAGCCGCCAACCTGAAAGGGGCCAATTTGTTGAACTTCCAGCTTTCGAGAACGATCGAATACATGGCTTCGAGCTCGCCCTGGAAAACCGTGTCGATGTCCGTGGAGCTTTGGATTTCTACGGGCGGCATACCGGGCGCGGTGATGGTGCAACCCTTCAATGAATCGACCACGATGCCCACGGCATTTTCGTCGGGCAAGTCGGCAAGCATTTCGATAATGCCGTCAATGATGGAATTAAGGTTCACATCTTCGGACAGCTTCGACAGGTCGATGCTCTTGACAAGCGGCAAGACGAGGGTGCCCACCCTCTTTGCGAGGGTGAAGGCCTTTGTAGCCGGAAGCGGACGGAACCGCACGGAGAAGTTTTCAATTTCTTTAGTAATCGGGGAGAGCATGGTTTAATTACCTCCTACGAGGTTGGCTCCGATGCCGGTATCGAACACCCATGCGCGGGTGTTCAGGTCGTCACCGTCCTCCCATTCGGGGTCCTTGCGAATCCATGCTTGCGGGGCAAAGAAAAGAGTCTTGCCGAGCAAGTCCTTGATGGTAAGGGGGAACACGCCGGCGTTCGTCACCTGGTCGGCTGCGAGGGCGGCAGAAAGTTCGGCGTTCACGGTAGCGGTCTGCTGGAGCGTGACGGTCACTTCGAAATCGCCCTGGTTCTTGTTGATTCGTTCCACATCGCCACCGGCGCCCTTGGACTTCACGAAAGCGTCGCCGGAACGGTTGACGGAAACAAAGGTGCCTTCGGCATATCCGCTAATAGGGATAACGCCGAAAGTGATAACGACCATTTTCGGGTCGTAGGTCTTGACGGTTAAATCAGGTGCGGGCATTTTTGGCCTCCTTTAATTACACGGAAATAGTGCCGTTAATGGTTACACGATGGATAGCACCCTGATAGAGTGCGGTGAAGTTCACGTCCGGCAACTTGCGGGCCAGCTTGTCGGCTTCCGGGATGTCGGCGTAGCGCGGAACGGTCACGACGATGGAATCAGCCTGCAAGATACCGGCAGAAGCGGCCTGGTTCAGTACACCCTTGACAAGTCCTTCGATCATGGCTATGCCCGTGTCGTCATACGGAATCTTGCGGTTGTTAACGAGTGCGGAATAGACGCTTTCGCGGAGGCGGGCTTCGAGCCAGTCCGTACCGATGATAATGTCAATCCATTCGCCACTTGCAACCTTGCCTTCCTGGGTAATTTTCACGCCGCCAACTTCGGAATAGAAGTTGCAGTTTTTGGCAACGAGCGCCGTTTCCTTGCTGGCCGTGATGTTGTCGGAGGCGACGCCCTTAAGCGTCTTGTAAGCCCAAGTGGAAGAACCCGGGTCATACGGGAACCCTTCGCCCATCCATGCGGCATCGGGATAGTCCGCGCCGGTTGCGGGTACGGCGTGGAAAATAACGGCGGTGCGGTCGTAGCCCAAATCCTTAAGGGTGTAGGCCGGGTCGGTTGTCTTGGTGCCGTCGTAGCAGTCAACGTTTGCCGTCCAGATAATAGAGAACTTCTTTGCACTTTCAACCCATGCGGCAACGGCGGTAATCTTGGCAGCCGTGTCAACCATGGCGGGATCGACAACGAGGCCATACCAGCTATTGTCTTCGTCGCAAATTGCGTTCAGGGACGCGGCAACAGAAGCGTCTCCGGAATCGGCTCGACCCACCACAATGCGGTTCACGGTCGGGTTCTGCGAGAAGATAGCGTTTGCAATCTTGTACACGGCGCCGGTTGTGCTCCAGCCATCATCGGCAAGAGCCTTGACGGAATTGTAAGACCTGGCACGTGTGAACGTGGACGGGTAGCCGCTGGGCGTTGTTCCAGAATTGTCGTTTTCGGCGGCAAAAGTGGAGAGAATGAGTGGAACATTGAAGGCGGCAACGGACACCGAGGTCGTCTGCCTTGTAATGTTGATATTCACGATGTCTTTATATGCCATATTAGGCCTCCTCGTTTTCTATTGTAAATTCGTTGACTAGTTCTTCGCTCTGCACGACATTCTGCTGCGAATCCACGACAAGATCTTCCTCGTCGTCGATGGTTCCGAAAGTCTTGACCTGCGATATTTCCACGCTCTCGATAGTGAGGGTACTTCCCTCATAGGCGCGAGCCCACGACATTGTAAGCGTCAATAGCGATTCCTTACGCCATTGCGCCTGTTGCAGGGCGGGCATTTCTTGCGGCCCTTCTGCTTTCAAGACAGAAAGTCCCGCATCGTTCAAGAGGTACTGATATTGCGGATTGTCCAGCGATTCCAGGAGCTGCATCAAATAATCGCCGTCGCCTTCGACCTCACGAATTTCGACGGTTCCACGATAGACGAAAACACGCGGGGACGGCAGGTCGATGCGATTGTCAATCATGCGCGATGCGTTGGATCCGGCGAGGTTCCAGCTACCTGCATAATTGATACAGATAAACGTACCCTTGACGCTCGCCATGTCCTGATGGCTTTTTACCACCTTCACCTTCTTGGGCAATACGGCGGTGGCCCACCTGTAAAGGGCGTTCCAGAGTTCGGCGGCGGTCTTGACGTTCGTGACGGCTTGCGGTGCGTTATTGTTCGGCATCTTCGCCCTCCGTCGTTTCTTCGCCGTCTTCTTCGGGTTCTTCTTCTTCTTCGTCCTCGTCGCCGTCGTTGAACAATGCGGCAATATACTTGTAATGGTTTATCAGGTCGTTTGCAAAGACAAGCTCCCGAATAATCTCCCATTTTCGACCGGCCCAAATGACAACATCGCCCGGTGTATTGAAGCCTTCCACGCTTACGGAAAGCGGCGTATTCGAGTAGACTTTCATCAATCCGATGTCGCGGCGACCTTCTGGCAGGAACTGTAATTCCTTGCCGGTCAGCGGTTGAACGGAGCCGGTGAAGGTTCCGTCCGTCTCGCTAAATTCCCAGACCCCGTTTACGAGCTCGGCGGTGCGGTGCTTGTAGCTAATGGTTCTCGGGAAAAGCGTACTCATACCTTCGCCACCTTGAACTTGATAGATTGACGGAGAAGTCCCGTTTTACCTTCCAACGGGTGAGAGCTTTTCTTGCCTTCCACATAGAACGGCTTGCCTGAAACGTGGTTACGCATCCATCCGCCGTCGATTGTAATTTGTGCGTTACCCTCGAAAGAACCCTTGGTAAAGATTTCCTTCATGGCAAGTTCGTATGCCCCGCCTAGTTTCTTGATGGCGTCCATGGCGGTCGTGGAACCGTTGGAGATAGCTTTCAGGAGTTTCTTGCTTAAGCCCATCATGCGCTTTTCGTTGCGCTGTCTTGTCTGTTGCATCCACGGACGGGGCTTAAGATGGTTCACCGCGCTTCCCTTTTCCAGGATGTAGCCGATGGCGGCGAGACCGATATTAGAATCGGAGTGCTGTCTCGAATCGCTGGGTATGCCGACAAGGGCCACAAGTTTTTTCGCGGCCTTAAGCTCGCGTTCAATCTTGGCCTTGCCCAGATCCTTCGTTTCGAACTTTACGGACATTATCGCCCCCTGCCGCCACACACGCCAAAGAATGGCTTGCAACCCTTGCGGAGCGAAATGAGCATGAGGCCCCAGCGGGTCTGCGAAAGTTCCGCATCGCCAAGATTACCGGCAGAAGCGGAAACGGCACCGGCACCATAGGAAACGGACAGGTCGCCTTCACGCTTGGAAGTAATGGAGCCCGTGGAGCCGCCCTCGGCGTTACCGGAGCCAGCCCCAAGAGTTCCAGAACCCAATAGGAAAGCTATGTGGGCAGCCATGAGCGCGACGGCGTGGTTGTACTTCACGCCGTAAAACGCGCGGTCGGTGCGCTCCTTCGCCATTTCGATGAATACATCAAGGGACGGATCCTGCAACAACGCAGGAGCCACGGCCTGTATGTACTGCTCGATTGACAGAGGATTTGCGCTCATGATTCTTTAGCCCTTGTTATTACTTGTTGTCCTCGCGGTCCTTCAGTTCCTTCGCGATGGCGTTCTTGCGGTTCATGCCCTTGGCACGGACGGACTCCTTCGCGGAGGCTTCGACGAACTTGTCGGCCTGGGCCTCGGACTGGATCTCGTTCACGACGGCATCGAGCTTGTCGTTCGGAATGTCGTCGGGCTTGCACGGCTCTTCGATTTCCTTGCCGTCCTTCTTCGTGGTCTTGTAGATGGGAACGACGATTCCGGCCTTGACCTTAGCGTCAAGAGTAGCCTTCGCGCCTTCCCAGACCTTGTCGTCGATAACGTTGATTCCGGGCACGAGCATCAGCTTCTGCTTGCCCTCGCCCATCTCGACGACCAACATGTTTGCGTTCTTGTAGTTTACCAGCATAATATTATCTCCTGTTAGATAATAGCCCGTCGTTTATGAAAAAAGGGCGTAGGGCCGGGCATGACCCTACACCCAAGAAAAAGGTCGGCAGACTATTTAAACAAAATGGCTACACTTTGCATCCCCGCCTGCCGGGGGTGTCTCTTCACAGGAGACTTATTACAGACCGTCACAGAACACGACGGACATCGGGTAGTAGACAATCGTGCCGCCAGTAGACTGCAAGCAAGGAATGTCGTACACCATGCCGGTGAGCTGCGGCGGCATCTGTTCGAAGCGCTGCGGGATCTGGACTTCGACCTTCAGCGGGTCGCGGGCGTAGGCCACGACGCGGGAAGCGCCGCCTGCACCAGCCGTGGCGAGGTCGGCAACCCAGTCGATGCGGGTAATCTGCGGGAAGTTCTCGCGGATGAATCCGAGCACCGTCTTGTCGCGGTTGCTGCCATACGGCGTGTTCTGTAGCTTCAGGTAGAGCGAGAGCGGCAGGATCACGGTGTCCGGATTTTCGATGCCGTTGGTGGATTCCGGACCGGCGGAAACAAGGCCAGCGAAGTCGGCAACGATTTCGTCCGCGGTCTTTCCGCTCCAGGCCTTGCCACCACCGGCGCCGTTGGCAGCCACGTATTCGGTGATACCTTCGGCGTTCCAGAAGCCCGGAAGTTTGGACTTTGCGTCACCCTTCCAGGCGATGGAGTCCTGCTTTTCGTCGATGGCGCGGCGGGCGGCTTCGGCACGCTTTGCGTCAAGTGCCACACCGGCCTTCTGGGCGCGGCGGATTTCCTTCACGGAGTAGCCGTAGGAAACGCCGATGTCCTTGACAGGGCTGGAGTGTTCAACGCCAGCGATGTCGGCACGCGGGAAGTCGTTTGCGTAGTCCGCAATGATCTTCGCCATGCCCACCTTGTCGTAGGAACGCCAGATGATGTGGGTTGCGCCCGGATCCTGTTCGGTGGACACCGGGAGAAGGGAGAGGGCCTTGAGGGCCTTGTGTTCGACATCGTAGGTGCGGCTCTTGACAAGAGCGAGCTGGTTGTCAAAGAACACCTGTTCGTCGGCGTCGAGTCTCATATTCTGTTCAGCCATTTTGAAATTCTCCTTATTAGCCGAGGTCCACAATGACCAGGTCATTTGCAGCTTCAGCGGTGGAACGTGCGAACCAGCCCGGGTTCAGGACAACATCGGCGCCGGAGGTGCCGTTGGCGACGGTCACGGTCTGCGTGGAGTCCGTGGTCGAGCCGGTCACGGCGATGTCGTTTGCGGCGGCGCCCTTTTCCTTTGCGGTGAGGGTCACGACGGCGGAAGCGACACTTGCGACAAACGGGATGTCAAGTGCGGCGAGCGCGGCCTTAAGTGCGGCGGCAACATCGGCGGCGGCCTTCACATCGTCGGTGGTGTTCACCTGGGCTACCTTGTCACCGACAACGACGGTAACAACCTTGCTTGCGGCGGACGTGCCGGCAACGGTAATCGTCACGGTGCGCTTTGCGCCGTCGGCAGCGGAAGTCTTTGCGACGATCTTGCCGGTGGATGCGTTCACGGACACTTCGGCGTCGGCGGAGACAGCCTCGCCGGCGGTGCCGAAAATCTTGCCGGTGCGGCAAACGTTGACGGCTTCGCCATCTACGTATTCGGGGGTGTCGAGGGCGGTACGTGCGGCGATACCGAGCAGGACGCCTTCGCCCTTTGCGGTCACCTGTTCGCCATCGCCCGTGCCAAAGCAAAGACCACCGAACGGGACGGCGCCCTTCGCGAGACGGGAGTCAATCTGATGAGTGGGAGTGAGGCCAACCAGTTCGCCCGGCAGGCCCTTGTCCATATTACCATAAGCAGCCATGATTAGGCCTCCTTGTTCTTGTTGAAATCGTCCTTCCAGGCATTGTCCATGCGTTCGTTGTAACGCTTCTGCGCTTCATCGAGGCGGGCCTGGTTGGAAATCGGTTGTTTGTTCTGGGGAGGAATATCTGCGGCGTCGCCACGGCTACCGGCTTCTTTCTGCATAGCGATGGTTTCGCAAGCGCAATCGAAGCGGGCGTCAATGTAGGCTTCATCCTTGCCGTCGAGCTTGGCGGACGGGAAAACCTTGCCAATGACGGCCTTCTTGATGTCGGCATCAGCCATGTCGGCCTTTACTTCAACGCCGGCGGCGGTTGCCTTGCCGACGATGTCGAGACGGGCCTTCACGGCGGCGTCAATGCGGGACGGCATGTCGGTTTCGGCCTTGTCGAGGCGTTCCTTGTAGGAATCGCGTTCGCCTTCGGCGGCGGAAATCTTGGCGTTCAGCTTTTCGGCTTCGGCCTTGGAATCCTTGCGGAGCTGTTCAAGTTCCTTTTCGAGGCCATCGGCGCGATCGACTGCCTTGTGATAGGCGGCAATTACCTGGGGCTCCGCCTGGTAGTCAGCCCCGTCCAAGTGAATCTTATCCATCTTGTCCTCGTTTTTGTTGTTGTTTACTTCATACTTGTTCATGTCGGGGAGGGTAGGCGTTCCGGCGGCGTCCATACGGATAGAGTTGCCGTCACCGGCTCTTGGAACTGGGACCAAGGCAACATGGTTGTAACGGATATTGCGCTGGATGCAGTCATACTTCATGCCCATCCACGTACCGCTGGTCCAGTCGATGTCGCAAGTGTAGCCGCAAGAGAGCGAACGCGCAGTGCCGTTTTCCACGGCGTCGATGCCGTCCTTCTTGGTCGCGGCCAGCGAAACGTAGACGCGGTAGGAATCGGTGGTTACATCCGAACCGACAGAGCCGACTTGCAGGGCCTCGATGTTTTCGGGCGTAACGGCTTCTTCGGGGTGCAAAAGAGTCAAAGGCTTAAGGCGTAGCGAGGCGAGCGAATCGGCATTGAAAACTTCTTCGGGCAAACGGAGCTCGCGACGTTCGGAGCCGTCCGGGTTGTGGTAAGAAAAGACACCGATTGAAGTTACGGGCGCACGGGCCACAAGGAACCCCTCGTCGGTCTTTTCGGCGGGCGAGGTGGCGTAATCTATCGCGTCCTCGTACCAGTCGAGGCGGTTTTGAGAAACGAGAATATTGTTCTTCTTGTCCATCATGACCTAAATATAATAAAAAAATAACAAAATAATAACAAAATTTTTTACAAAAAATCCACAAACAAGGGGACGGCATCTAAAAACCGTCCCCTACGGTGGCAAAATTCACTGGATTTCGTCTTCTGGATATTCGACTTCTTCGATCATGTCCGCTAGAGGATCGTCAATAGGAATATCCTTTACGGCCTCCAGAACATTCTCGTCGGAAACTTCATCCTTGAACTTGTAGTCCATGCCGTCACGGCTCAAGACGACCGCATCGACCCATCGGTTATATACGATCGAGTAGCCCTTCAATAGGCAGTAGTCTTCAAGTTCGATTGATTCGGTCAGCTTTTCGGTTGTCATTCTATCGGGCCTCCTTAATCAAATCTAATACAAAATCGCGCGAAGTGGGTAGATATTTTTCGAGAAGTTCCCTGCCGTTGTCGTTCGGGCTCGACAACATTTCGAGAATTTCGGCGAAGGCTTCCACCGACTTGTTCGCTTCGCCGTCCCGTCCTCTCCAGAATCGGGAGCCGTGGCCCAGGTTTCCGAAAAAGTTTTCTTTCCCGGTTCCGGCCTCGAACATATCCGAGAAAGCACCGAACACGGAATCTTCGTCCCCGCCCTTCTTCGTTTCCTTGACAAGATCCGTCAGCGTCTTGCTGAACTTGTCTATGGTCGTGAGGCTGGCCGGATTCTCATAGCGTTCAATCCGTTTCAAAACGTAGTCCGAGACGATGTTTGTTTTCCCGTTTACCAGGGCCTCGAACATTTCGCGGTTTTCGATGGTTCCGAGAATAGCCATGGTTTTCCGGTGTGTCTCGATGTCGTTCACCTTGCCCATCGCGGCCCTTATCCAGTCGTAGCGTTGCGACCCTTCGGCCTTCAACGATTCGGCCAAGGCGGCCCTGCTTTCGTTCGGTATCGACTTGACAAGGCCCTTGATGGTGTCGAGCCGTTCTGCCTTTATCGCCGTAACGGTGGGGTCTATAAGTTCGTCCCTTACGATTTCGCCAAGGTTCCTGTTGCCGAACTTTGCCGACTTCAATGCAGACGCGTAAACGGCGCCCCTGTTACGCCCAATCTTTCTATCTATGGCGTGGCCCACCTCATGCACGATGTCGCCGCCCGTGGCCCCGGCTTTCTTGATTTTTACATCAAGGAAAAAAGAACCGAACGCGCTCCTGGACGAGCTTTTGAGTTCACGCACGAAAGATAAAAAAGTGTTCGAGTAGGCAAGCTGTGATTCACCGTCTAGCCTCTTGATTCTCGAAAAAGCGTCATTCTTCACGCGGTTCGGAATCTTTGAAGATTCGGGGAACTTTGCGGAAAGCGAGCTTAAAAATTCCTTTTCGCTCGCAAATATGCCCACGTTTTCCGCGACGGGTTCGGGTTCGGTCGTGGTCTGCGGCGACACTTCTTCGGGTTCGGCTGGCAGGTCGGAGGCCGCGACATCTTCGAGCTCGTCCCAGTTCGGGACGGCTACGCAACGGCACATGATTGCCATGCCGGGGTGGAAATACGGCGCGTCGGGAGCCCTCTTCACCCATTCGCCGTTCTCGAACCAGACCGTCGGGTCGTCCCAGCGGCAAATCTTGCCCTGCATGACAAAATGAGACGGCAAAGCCTTCGGATAGAATCCGTTTGGATCGCCCCTGACGCGTTCATCCTGGGCCGTGTCCCAAACGTATGTTTCAAGGCCAGCGTCGGTCATGCGCCCCTGCGTCAGCGACGAGTTCAGCTTTGCGGTCTGGTCGCGTGCGATTATTCGGGCGCGGCGGTAGCTTATGCCGGGCAAGTCTGCATTTATTAGGGCCGTTACCTCCTTTGCGCTCTTGCCGACCTTCACGCCGTCGCGGATTCTTCGGGCCACCGTGTCGAGCATATCCTGCGTGGCCTTCGTGATAAGCGATACCTGTTCGCGAGACCATGTTTCAAGGACGTTCTTTAGCCACGGCTCGTCTTCCGCGAAAGCCTCGCCAATGGCGATCTTCTTAAATGCGTTCAGTTCGCGGCGGTTAAATTCGGAAAGCGACTTCGACACGCTAACGATGGCACCAAGGGCGGGGCCGTTCGTTCCCGGAACGGGCTCCAGGTCTTCCAGGGCGTCCACTCGCGGCACCATCATGGGTACGGCGATTTTCGCGTATTCCTTCCACCGCTTCGACATGAAACGGTTAATGGCGGCGGCATATTGCCGTTCAAGCGAAAGCGGGTACTTCCATTTGAGGCCCTTAAGACGGCGCAACTTGACTTTAGTCATGCCGCCCGCCCGTTTGAGATCGTTGATGAACTTGCTCGTAGGAATCATTTATACTGTTCCCCCGTTACGTTATGCACTGGCACCTTCGCCCTCGTCCTTGTCAAGGTCAATTATGGCCTCGTCTTCCACGCTCGTTTCCAGCGCATAGCCGCCCACAAAGCGGTTCTTTCTCACTTCCTCCTGCGACAGCACACCGGCATCGACATAGTTCTTGTCGGTACGGCTCTGGATTTCGCGGGTCTCGGCATCCGTCTTCTGGTCTCGCTTGGAAAGCGGGTTGAAATTGATCGTGAGCGATTCCTTGGAAACGTCCACCGTCTTTGTCTTCGCGTTCAGTATGCCCATGAGCATGTAAAGCGGCGGCGCAAGCTGCGCCTGTTGCAAACCGGCAACGTAGGAATTGAAGTTGTCGTCGTCGCCCTCGCCGGTCGCGTTCATTCCTGCGGCGGAACGACCGAAAAGCAAGGTCACGGGTATTCGGTAGGAACCCGCTACGCTCATGGCCTGTCTGTCCCATATTTCGGGTAGACCGGCAAAGGAGTAGTTCTCGCGGGTGCAGTCTTCGCCCTCGCCAAGCATAACGCCATTGATGATGCTTTTCTGCTCGTCGATGGCTTCCATGCGGGTCTCGATGGCCTTGTAGTTGTTCTCGGACACAAGCTGTTCAAGGTTCGACATCTTGTACTTGACGATGGAACATTCCTTGACGAGGTGCGAGATTCCCTGCACCGTCGAGCCGAAGTGGCCAGCGTCTTCAAGACCCTCGTAGATAGCGGAGAGCCCCCAGAACTTTTCATAGTCGAGCCAGCCGGGGAAAGCCGCGTCTACTTTCGTTACGGACTTGAAAACGAGACAACGGGAGGCGTGTACCGTGAAGAAAGTGCCGGCGGCAGTCTGCAAGATGTAGCGTTCGAAACTCTCGAAATACAATGATTCCGGCATTTTCACCGTTTTCATCATCGAGAGCATCACGCGGGTACGGGGGTAAACACGTAGGCCGCGGATAGTCCCGCCCCTTGCAGGATCCCAGGGCATATCCCATTCACCGGCACCGGCAACATCGAGAACGATAATTGAACCGCCGAAAACACGCGCCCACTTCAGGGCCTCTATGAACTTCGCGGGGCCGTCGAGCTTCTGGAACGCCTTGTAGAGTGTGCCGTCGTCGCCCTCGACCTCAAAGCCGTTCTGCATCATTTTCTCGGCTACGATGTTGACGGCGTTCTTGACGCGTCCGTCGGTGTAGTACAGGCTTTCAAGCTGCACATCGACAAGGCGCGGGAATCCCGGCACGACGTCGATATTGTTGGATGTCCCGACAAGGGACTTGTCTTTTTTCATTCCGAGGCCTGACAAAACGTTTCTCCAGGCGTCGGTGCGGAAAAGGCTGGATAGTTTCACCATTTTTCTTTTCTCCTAGTTTGTCTTTTTTCCTTTTTCAATTATTGATAGAGGCCGGAAACACCGCCGCCACGGTAAAAGGCCTGCCGCAATAGGGAGGACGCGCTGTCGGGCGCGTCTCGCGGGTCTTGGCCCGGTCGGTAGTCGTTGACCTGGTTCAAATAGTTCGGGTCCGTGTTCGGATCCCATACGATTCGCTGCCAGTATTTTTTCAGGAACGAAACAATCTTTATATCCTTGTTCATGCTCTCGGCATAGGCGTGAACGGTCGGGAATCCAGGAATACGGCGAAGTTCGCCAGCCGCCATGCCCTTGTCGGGGTTCTTTTCAATGTGGAAGTTGCGGACATTGCGGTTCCTGCACTCGCGGGCAAAATCCAGCTTGCAATCCTCGAAAGTGCCTGTGTAAATCTTGCCGTATGCCTGAATCTTGCCGTCTGGGCGTTCGGCCATGATGGTGAGGGCGTTCGTACAGGAGCCGTCCCACGCCGCGTCCATGTGGCCGTGAACTCGCGTAGGACGAATAGACCAGTCCCACTCGCCGTAGATGGGCTCGTCGAAAATCTGGCCTTCGTCCTTGACGCTCGTATCGAGCATATAGTTAATCGCGAACAGGGAGGCCGTCGTTGTTGACCGTTTTTCTTCAAGTTCCTGCGGGCTCAAAATTTTCGTATCTTGCGGTCTGTACTTGATGGCATCGGGAATGACAAGTTTTCCAGCGTCGTTCTTCATGGCCCAGGCATCGTCATAGTGCCACGGCGTGCCTACAAAAAGGCAGTTCTTGCCGGGGTCGATGATGTTCGTCATGATTTCGAGAACGCCCTGCTTCACCATTTCGCGGTGGGCGCGGGAAAGCCTGTCCTTGATGGTGATAATATCGTCGCAAAGGATGCGGTCATAGTGTCGGCCCGTCGGCACCTGGTTGATGCCGTAGGCGTCTATGGAGCCTTCCTTCGTGATGGTGCGCTTGAAATCGTAGGTCACGGAGCCGAACGGGGAACGGGTCTCCGTTGGCGGCTTGCCGTGAAGGTATGCGAACAGCGACTGAATAGCCGGGTTCCTCATGTAGGCCTTGATAGTTTCAAGGGTGGACGCGGCTTCCGTCCACGTTTCGCGGATCAGGGCTATACGGTCGGAGGGGTGGAAAAGCAGATAGTAGACAATGCCCACTTCGGTCACGGCGGTAGTCTTGTATGCGCCACGGTGCGCCATTAGCGAGAAGTGCTTGCCGCCCGGAGAGTCCCAGACCATCTTGCACCAGTCGGAGTGTAGCTCCTTTAGCTTCGTCTTTCCTACCATGTGGCCCAGGAGGTGCGGGTAGTCTCGCACTCTCTCGATTAAGTCGGGCGTCCACGAAAAAGCCATTGATGCACCCTACCTTCTAGCCAAGCCCCGAAAATACGGTAATGGAAGGTTCGGCGTGCGTTCCGCTCTCGCCTTCGGTCTTTGCGGCACCGTCTGCACCGTTCGCGGCGTCGGCGGGCGCGACGGATTCGGGTTGCTTCGGTTCCACCTTGCGGCCCTGGGCAAACAGGGTAGAAAGCATTAGTTCGGTGTCCGGCGTCATGGTCGAGGTCTGCGTTTCTTCTTCGGTGAACTTCATGCCCGCAAATTCCGCGATCTTCAAAAGCTGGTCGGCGTTGCCGTCTTTTATCGCTTTCAATAGCGCACGATAGAAAACCACCTTGTCGATGCTTTCTTTTCTCGTAATTGGTACGCCATATCCTTTAAGTGATTGATAAAGCGGTTCGGGGACTGTAATTTTGACGGTCACGACTTCGTGAATGTCGTCAAGCAACTTTTTCTTTTGTTCCCTTCGTTCAATGGTTTTCATCGCACCACGACGCCCGTGTTCCCTTGCCTCTTCCGATGTCTTGAAAGGCTTTAAGTTCGCCAAAGATTTAGGGTTAGGTTTTCTGTGGTTCATGACCTACCCCACTAATTTACAAACGACACCTAGAGAAGAAAGTGTTTCAAGTATCATTTGGCGTTCGCTTTCGCTAGAACATTCTACAATGATTTTCTTTGCACATTTTGCGTTCACACCAGTTTCATTTGGATTTTCGTGTTCATCATCTTCGGAACAGTCGACCGCAAAATCAAGATCGCTCATGAACTTGTCGTCAAAACCAAAATCGCCCATGTCAAAATCGCAATCTATTTTTAAGTCTTCGATTTCGTCATTCAACAATTTTTTGTCCCATTTTGAAAACTCTGCAACCCTGTTATCAGCAAGCCTAAACGCCTTCACCTGTGCATCCGTGAGGTCACTTGCGATAATGCAGGGCACTTCCGAAAGACCCAGTGATTTAGCGGCTAAAATTCTTGTATGTCCACAAATCACGTTTCTGGAGCAGTCAACGATTACGGGAACCTTGAAACCAAACTTTTCTATTGAGGCCTTGACATAATCAACGGCACCGCTATTTTTGCGCGGGTTCTTTTCATAGAAACGGAGTTCGGAAATTGGCAAAATATCAATTCTTGCCGCATCACGCCCCCCGCCGTGTATATTTTTTTCGACATTTTCCATGATTTTAGCTTCCTGTTTGTGAGACTTTGTAGCAAAAATATAACTTTTTTGTAACGAAAAAGCCAACAAAAAGTAAAACTGCGACCTAAACGTAAGCAAAAAATATCATTTTTCTTCTGTTTTCATCTTGACAAAGTTGAATAAATTATGTATATTATGTACATAAAGAAACCAAAAAAAAGAGGATAAACAAATGACACAGAGACTCATCACCGCCGCAATCACCAACGCTTCCAAGAAATTCGGCCTTTATTCCCAGGATGGCAAGAGGGGCCAGGCCGTAGTTCTGGCCCGATTCTTCACGCCCGCATCGAACATGACCTGGTACATGACCGAATTTGACCCCGAAACGGGCGACGGCTTCGGCGTGGTCGTCGGTTGCGAAACCGAATGGGGCTATTTCAACTTGAACGAAATGCAGAACGCGAAGATGCAGTCCGGCTTTTTCCGCGGCATGCAAGCGATCGAGCGAGACATCCACGTTACGCCGAAGAAGCAGACCCTTATCGAGTGCATGAAGTCTTACGGCGACGAAATCCCGGGCTGGCTCCTGCCCAAGGATGAAGAAAAGGCGGCATAAATCCACAGAATCGACAACATATCAACAGCCCCGCGAGGGGCTTTCTTGTTGTTCCGTGCGAAACTATGCGTATATTCGCATAAACGCTATATTTTCTTTTGCACAGAAACGCGCATTTAAGGCGTTTTTTTTTCTCTCCCGTGTGTTTGCTTGACTGAACGTAAAAACGCGTTTAGGGCGCACGCCATGCAAAAAGGCGGCTATTCCAGGCTGGAATACCAGAGACGAAAAACAAAAACTTGAAAAAAAAAGCACCATTTTCGTGGGGCTACGAAAAAGGTAGTTTTCGCTAGCCTCCCCATATACCCTGTGTGAAGATGGAAACGAAGATTAAAACAAAAATCAAAGTGAAATGGAATGAAATGGAATTAAATGAAATGGAATGGAATTAGATGGAATGAGATTAAATGGAATGGAATGGTATTAAATGATTGAACCCCCTTGTAACCCCCTTGTAACCACCTTGCAACCCCAACAAAAAAAACTTTGTAAAAATAAATTCCAACTATTGACAAAATGATTTTTTATTTATAGATTATCTACGAAATAGATAAAAGTCACGGATAAAACCAAGCGATGACGGCGGAAGAAGAAAACATACAGGCGCAGGAAATGCAGCAAGCAGAGGCTGAATTTGAGGCTAAACTTGATGAGCTGAAGGCCGAGAACCAGAGGCTACGGCTAAAGGTAGGACTCCTAGAGAACGCCAATGAATACCTGAAGGACCTGTGCGAGGCGAACTTTGCGGACTATTTCTGGAGATCTACCAGAAAGTTGTATCCTACAATCGAAGACAAGGAAATCGTCTACAATGTCGGCGGGTATTATCGAATAGGTTTTTTTGACTTTAAGAAAAAATCTTTTGTAAACAAGTTCAACGGGCATAAGATTAGCTTCATCAAGGTTGCCTCTTGGTGCTACCTGGATGGCTCCAGGGACGGGTATGCGGAAGTCCCGGCGGATGTTAGGCAGGCCGTCGATGAATACAGAGATGAGCGCCGCAGATGGACAAACAGCGAAGAATTTAATGACGAAGGCGATGAAATAGAAGTAATCCCTTTGGACGGGATCGCCGACGACGACGAATACTTCGTAACAATCGAAAGCGACGGAAGCGTATGGATAAACGATTCGCCCACCTTTAACGTCCTGAACTTTATAGAAGTTTACAAAAACGGCGAAAAGGTTGAATTTTAAATACAAGGAGTAAAAATGGCAGAAATCAAGAGCGAAACAAGAACCGTACTCATGGACGCGAAGGCCGTCCAGCGAGTTGAGGAATATATCGAAAAGACGCGCAGCGAGAAGGGAATCCGCCTCACTATCGGCAACGTGCTCGCCATGGCCCTTGACAAGATGTTGAACGATGAAGGTGTGTAATGGCGGTTTCTTCTATCCATGTCGAACTGGATAAATTTTTCCACGAGACGAGGGGACTAAACAAGGATAATTGCTGGGAATGGTTCGAGTCTTTCCGTAATACCCTGCTATACAAGGGATATGAGGAAAACCCGCACCCATACGCGATGTATCTGCTCGACGAAATGGAGTGCTATTCCGCATACTGCGCCGTCGGGAACATCGAGGGCAGGGTTGTTGCCGAACTTGAGCGCAAGAAGGAGCCGGTCACTTACGAGGCCGTCTACAACATTTGCATCGAGAAGAAGGGCGAGGAATACCTCAATCTCAAGGAGAAGGAGTCCCGGTACATAGAGTCCCATCCCGAGGCGAACAAATGGAAGTCAAACGGACGCCGGGCTGCAAAATCATCCTCGACAAAACCGAAGGAAGGCTCTAAAAAAGATGCAGAAAATCCCGAACCCCAGGATACCGAGGAAACCCCGGCACCTCGGCCAGAGCCCGAGCGGAGGCCCGCAGCGCCCCAGCAGCAGCCTCGCCAGCAGGCGCATCCGGTAGCCCAGAAGGCGGCGGTCAAGAAGCCCGACCAGCTTGTCTGGGGCCAGTTCGAAAACGTTTTCTTGACGCAGAAGCAACACGACGATTTTTGTGTCCATGTCGGCAACGTGAACGAGGCGAAACAAATCATTGATTCCTTGTCTTGCAAGCTGGAGGAAGGTTCCTTCAACTCCTCGAACCACTATGCCACGCTCACGCACTGGGCGAACTACCGCAAGGAGAAGGCGGCGGAGGCCGCTGAAACCGCAAAGGCCAGGGCGGCGGCAAACGCGGAGGCTTTCGGCAACGTTGACCGACGCACACCGTACCAGAAGAACCAGGACGAGCTGCACCAGCTCTACGTCCTGACTTCCGAGAAACTTAAGGAGCTGAAATGAGCAACGAAGAAATTGCGAACGCCGTGGTCAACGAGCTCACCCTCGCGTACATGCAGGCCGGTTCGAAAATCTCTACGGCAAACGCCATCGACGTGGCGAAGTCCCTCTGCGAATCGCTTGACTTCAAGGACGCCGTCGAGGTCAAGGCGGCCTTCCGACGCTCCAAGATGGTGCAGGACATCCCGACCCAGCGCACACTAGCCGAGGCGCTAGCAAACCACCGAGCGGAGACATACTCGCAGGCGCCGTCGCTACCCCTAATCGAGAACCGCGACCCGAGGGCCGCATGGCTCCCGAAGGAACCCCTCTTGCAAAAAATAAACTTCCACGAGAGCGCGAAGCGGTACTGCATCGCCATCGACCGGCTGAACGGCAACGACAAGGCCTATGCAGGGTTCAGGAACGCATACTCGATGACGAAGGACGGCTCGCGGTACGTCTACGTGCGCCCCGATGCCGCAAGAGCCTATGACGAGATGATGCGCGGGACCCTCACCCGCATATACGAGCGGTTCTGGAGGCTCCTGCCCATGGCGAAGGGATACCCCGCGAACATGCCGGTCACCCTCGGGGGATGCCCGCCCAGCGTGGCGGAATACATGGAAATGTTCAGGCGCGAAAGGAAGAACGCCGGGTAAAAAATGGTAGAAAATCTTGAAAAAAACACTATCTATAAGATCGACTGCACCGCCGTCGTCGGGCCTCTTGATGCTTTCGGGGGGGGGGAGGTGTGCAGAATTTTTGCATAGTGACC